>DAOTYK010000276.1:0-5707 GCA_034434855.1 Thermomicrobium sp. | reverse complement strand
ATGACGGCCCATCTTTGTACACGCTGTACGGGAAGAACGCGTTGAACGAGACGTGGTGAACGGCGATGAGACCAGCAGCCAGTAGGATGGGAAGCCAGTCATAGTAGATGATGAGGTAGGCCAATGCCACGAAGATCTGAAAATGCATCTCGATGAGGCCGCCGGAGAGGTGGATCAGGAGCGCTGCATAGAGCATGAGCAATCCAGCAGTGATCAGACGGTACGTTCGGGTTCCAGCGAAAATGGGATACGCAGCGGTCGCGATCCCGCTCAGAACAACTGCTCCCACGAGCGCTTGCCAGAGCGGATGTTTCCCGAACAAGAGCGTCACTGCCAGTGCGGCGACCGCGTGTCCCCACAGAATCCACAAACTGATGCGGTCGCGTGACCGGTCAGCAGCGCCGATTTCCATCGCCATCGTGACCTCCCCTCACCTCGCGGTCCGTTCGTGTCCTGTGATCACAGTTCGGCGGAGGAGGGCTGGAACTTGAGGTGACGGGAGGTACCGGGTCTCTGAGAGATGATGGCTAGGCCGTGTGGGTCATTTGTGCTCTGCACCGGAGATCGGCCGGTTCGTTGCGGAACGACAGGCGCTGGTCGAGCACGATGACCGCGAAGCAGGATACCGCCGTCGATTCGCGCTCAACGAGTCAGCCAGATCCGTCCATAGTCGCGCATGGCACGGACGAGAGGGATGAGCGCTTCACCGCGCGGAGTGAGTGCGTAGCGTCGGTGACGACCATCGCTTTCGACGCGGCGGATCAGTCCGGCAGCTTCGAGTTGCTTGAGGCGCGTAGAGAGAGTCTTTGGACTGATCCCGCGAACGGAGCGCTCGAGTTGGCTGAATCGATCGAGTCCGCGCGCCAGATCTCTGAGAATCAGTGGAGTCCAGTGGTCACAGAGGATGGCCGCGGTGCGAGCGAGCGGACATCGTTCTGGCGGTAGCGGCAGCGCGTGCATCGTGGGCTTCCCTCCATCCTGGCACGCGGTATGCTCGGTAGGCTCGGCCGCAGGTGCTCGCCTGTAGGGGAGCGTAGCAGCTGTTGCAGTCCGGGGCAAGCGGGACGAACGCGAGGGCGCATAGGATGCCCGAAAGATCGCTACCCATCTGGCCGGTCGCAGAGCGGACACTCGCTGAACCGACTCTCGTGCGCCTCGCTGGGACGCTCGTTGCAGGAATGGGCGCGGTCGCGCTGGCGATCGTCCTCGTCCGTTTCGGTCCTCTCCCAGCAGCTCTCGTATTACCTGGGATCGTCGCGGCGCTGCTCATCCTGAGCGATGTGCGGGCTGGTTTGTGGGTTGTTCTCGCTGTCATCGCTCTCGTGCCGTACGCCGTCATTCCAGTCAAACTCGTCATCACGCCACCAGTTTTGGAGATGGCAGGTCTTGCCGTGCTCAGTGTGTGGCTTCTCCGGCTCTTTTTGCGTCGGGACGAGACGATTCCCAGTCATCCGCTTTTGATCGCGGTCATACTTTTCGTTGCTGTGGCGGTTTTCGCTTTCGTGCTCGGGGTCGATCGGGGCTACTCGTCGCAGACGTATCACGATTTTGCGAAGTTTCTGGTCAGCCTCAGTCTCTTCTTCGTGGCGTGGTCCTCGCTGCACGGCTACGCTGACGTTCGTCGTTTTACCGGGGTGTTTCTCGTGCTAGCGAGCGCCGCTGCCGCCATTGGCTTGGTCCTCTACGCTGGTGGACCACGACTGACGCTGGCTGTGCTGGCCCGGTTGATTCCCTATGGATATCCGGACACTCGGATCGTCCGCTATATCGAGGACGACCCTGCGAAGCCGATGCGTCTGACCAGTACGAGCGTCGACCCCAATTCGTTCGCGGGGCTTCTGGCTCTGGCTGTGGTTCTCGCGGTCACGATGACGGTCGCGCAGCGACCTGCGATTCCTCGTTGGCTTGCCGCGCTCGCGGCGGTTGTGTCCGGCTCCGCCTTGCTCCTGACTTACTCGCGCGCGGGGTGGTTGGGAGCTGCATTCGGTATCGGTCTCGTCGCTCTGGCGCGCTACCGATGGCTCCTTGTACCGGGAGGGATCGGTCTTACTGGTGCCATCGTGCTCGGCTTGGGTGAGCGTTTCGTCGAGAGATTGTGGCAAGGGTTCATGTTGCAAGATCCCGCTACACGCATGCGACTCGAAGAGTACCGGACAGCGCTGGCGATCATCCGCGACTATCCTGCTTTCGGGGTTGGTTTCGGAGCGGCGCCGACCGTCGAACTGTGGACCGGGGTTTCGAGTATCTACCTTCTGATCGCGGAACGGATGGGACTTTTGGGACTCGGGACATTCTTGGTCGCGGTGATGGGAATCGCGTGGACGGGGTGGCGAACTTGGCATCCGATGGCCGCGAGCGCGGAGGGCGATCTTCTCCTCGCCTGGCTCGGTGCGCAGGCCGCGGCGCTGCTGATCGGGCTCTTTGACCACTATTACGCCAATATCAGCTTTCCGCATATGGTTGCGATTTTTTGGTTGACGCAGGCGATGGTGCTGGTCGCTGGCACACGATCGACGGGAGCACAGTACACAGAAGGGAGAACAGGATGGCGATGACGATCCGAAATCTCAGGATTGCCGGGCCGACACCATTACCGCCAGCGGTCGTCGAGGCGTTGCAGCGTCCGATGGTCCCGCATCGCGGTAGATGGTTCCGGGGGTTGGTGCGGTCGCTGCTGGAGCGACTGCGCGAACTGCACCGGACGGAGGGAGACGTTTTCGTCGTGCCGGGCACCGGATCGGCGGGTTGGGAGATTGCATTGGTCAATTTGCTGGCGCCAGGTGACCGTGTCCTGCTGCTCGTGAACGGGGACTTCGGTGAGCGATGGCGGCGAGTGGTGGAGCGGTATGGCCTGCAGTTGATCGTGCGGGAGGTTCCCTACGGGAGGGCCATCAAGCCTGGCGATGTTGCAAAGTGGCTCGTGGAGGTCGAGCCAGTGCGAGCTGTTTTGCTGGTCTATAACGAGACGTCGACGGGGGTAACGAATCCGCTTCGGGAGATCGCTGCTGTCGTGCGGGATGCTGATGCGCTCCTGGTGGTGGACGGGGTGAGTGCGGTGGCTGGACTGCCGCTGGAGATGGATGAGTGGGGAGTGGATCTCATCTTCAGTGGCTCCCAGAAGGCGTGGATGTGCCCACCCGGGCTGGTCATCGTCGCTGTCGGGCCGCGAGCATGGCAAGTGATCGACCGGGCCAGCTATCCACGCGTTTTTTGGGATCTCCGGGAGTACCGGTCTGCTGCACGGACAGGAGATCTACCGTCGACTGCACCGATCAGTCTGATCTATGCGTTGGACGCAGCGGTCCAACTGATCGAAACGGAGGGCTTAGAGAACGTCTGGGCGAGACACCGTGACCTCGCCATGAGATTCCGCCACGTCACGAGCGAGTTGGGCTTTACCTGCTTCGCAGAAAGGGGCTACGAGAGCGATACGGTGACGGCACTCGTCCCGCCCATGGGGATCGATGCCGAGGAACTGGTTCACAGCCTGGAAGAGCGTTACGGGATCGCGGTCAATGGTGGTCAAGGACGCTTGAAGGGCCAGATCATACGGGTAGGGCATATGGGGTGGGTGCGCTGGAGCGATCTCGAGGAGGTGTGCGCGGCGTTGGCTAGTGAAGTGGAGCGAGGAGTTCCTGGGCCAAACGAAGCGGTTGGACACTGACCGAACTGGCCATTCTCCGGCACAACTCAGGGGGTCGACTCGCGTGTCGAGCGAGGTGCTTGTCGTGATCGCGACTTCCCGGTATACTAGCGGCAGTGTCTCGCTAGCCGACGGACCGGGAATGTCCGGAAGGTTGGCAAAATTACGGCACTCGAGGAAGGTACATGGTGGGGCAGCAGATCGACGAAGTGCACTTCGGTCGGCAGGGACTGGGGAGCATCCCGGTCATGGATGATGCGGAAATTTTTCAGCGCTTGCTGGATGATCCGAGTCACGATTACCGGTTGTTCCGGTATGGTGACGTGGTCGAGGGTGAGGTCATGGCCGTCGGCCGGGACGAGATCCTGGTCGATATCGGTGGCAAGTGCGAGGGTGTCGTGCCGAGCCGGGAGTTCCAAACCTTGTCGCCGGAGGAGCTCGGTCGGTTGCGGCCTGGTGATCGAGTGCTCGTCTTCGTTCTCCAGCCGGAGGATCAGGCTGGTCAGGCGATTCTCTCGATCGATCGTGCGCGACAGGAGAAGACCTGGCGACGACTTCAGGAGGTTTTCGAGGCTGGAGGCGTCATCGAGGCGGAGGTCGTGAGCTACAACAAAGGTGGCCTGCTCGTCAACCTCGATGGCATTCGTGGATTCGTGCCGGCATCGCAGGTGGTGGCCATCCGCGGTGGGGATGAGGTGAGCAAACAGGCCGATATGGCGCGGATGGTCGGGCAGCGGTTGAAACTCAAGATCATCGAGATCAATCGCCACCGCAATCGCTTGATTCTCTCCGAACGGCAGGCGGTCCAGGAGCAGCGCGATGCTCTGAAGGCGCAGCTCATCGAGACGCTCCGCGAGGGCGAGACGCGGCGGGGCCGGGTCACCAGCATCGCTGACTTCGGTGTGTTCGTCGATATCGGCGGTGCGGATGGTCTCGTCCACCTCTCGGAGATTTCGTGGACCCGCGTCAAGCATCCGAGTGAAGTGCTGCGGGTCGGTGACGAGGTCGACGTGATGGTGCTCTCGGTCAATCCGGAACAGCGCAAGATCGCGCTGTCGATCCGCCGGACGCAGCCCGAGCCCTGGATGCAGGTCGCGAGTCAGTTCCAGGTCGGGCAGGTGGTGCGGGGCACGATCACGCAGCTGGCGTCGTTCGGGGCGTTCGCCCGCTTGCAGGAGGGTGTAGAGGGGCTGATCCACGTCTCGGAGTTGGCGGGTTGGCGGGTCGAGCATCCGAACGAGGTGCTGCAAGAGGGTGATGATGTCATCGTTCGCGTGATCCGCATCGATCCGGCGAGGCGACGGATCGGGTTGAGCTTGAGGCGTGCCTTGGAGATCTCAGACGAGGAACTGGAAGCCTCCTTGGGGCCCGAGGCCGTGGCCATCAAGCAGCAGCTGATCGCCCGCGGTATCACGCCGTACGGAGCGAACGGCGACGAAGCTGAGGTGTCCGACGTCGATCTCGAGTCCGAGCCGGTGGATGAAGAGCTACCGGCCGAGAATGGTGGAGACGCCTGAGTCCCACCAGCATGGTACCTCGAACAACGGGTAGCGGGAACGCGATCGTCGATTGCTCGGGAGGAGCCCCCAGGTAGAGCTGGGGGCTTCGCCTTCCTGGATCCTCGCTCCAGGCGTTGGTATGCGGCGCCTGGGCCAGGTACACTTGATCGGTGCAGGAGGTGAGACGCAGGAATCGACGAAGCGCGGAGCTTTCTCGCAACGGCTTTCTTTCCGACATCTCATGAGAGAGAACGGGCATTCGCCCGGGAGTGTGTGCTATGGCAGACAAGTTCGAGAAGTTCACGGAACGAGCCCGGAAAGTGCTCGCGCTGGCCCAAGAGGAAGCGCGACGCTTCAACCACAACTACATCGGCACCGAGCACCTGCTCCTCGGTCTCGTGCGAGAGGGGGAAGGCGTGGCTGCACGGGTGCTCCAGAGCATGGGCGTGCAGCTTCCCAAGGTGCGCAGTGCCGTCGAGTTCATCATCGGGCGAGGGGAAAGCACGGTCGTCGGTGAGATCGGGCTGACCCCGCGCGCTCGCAAGGTGATCGAGTATGCCGTGGA
>DAOTYK010000275.1:0-2337 GCA_034434855.1 Thermomicrobium sp. | reverse complement strand
ACGAAGCCGTACCAGACGTCGAGCAGCTCGTCGATGTGCGGGGCGAGGATCTCACCGGCTCGGCGGAGGGCAGCCGCGTCTTCCTCGTTGAAGAGGAGTGCTCGCTGCAAGAGCGCGAGATCGGCCTCACTGTACGGGGCGCGCGGCAACGATGGATCGCCGAACCGATAGCCGGGAATCGCCTGTGTCGCCACGATCGCACCTCCTAAGAACACGGAGCTAATACGTCGGTAACCGACATAGTATCGATTCGCGAGGGGGTTGTCAAGTCTTTCCCGTGCTCTCCTCGCGGGCGGCACGCGAGCGAGTTGCTGCCCGGTCGAGCAGTGACCGGGCTCTGTACCCGCTCGTCGCAATCCGAGCGGGTAGGAGCGGCGGTGCCTGTGGGTTCTCCTGGTCGGACGACTGACCAGCTGGGGGCGATGGTCTGACGGCGCGTGATCGTAGGGAGTGCGGTCGTCGTGCGAAATGACACGAGCCGGCGAAGCGAGCTTTCGGCCGGCCCGTGTGGTCGTGGCGGGCGCTCAGCGACCTAGCGGGAGGTCACGGTGATGGTCACCGAGCGGGTGTTGTCGGCTGGGTTGGCGTCGCCGCTCAGGGGTGCACTCGCTGTGACCGTGTAGGTCCCGAGCGCTGTCCGACTGTTGGTACGCCAGGTGAAGGAGATCGTCCGCGTGGCACCCGGAGACAGCGTGACCTTGCTGCGGACCGTTCCCATCGCGGCGTTGCGCGGTTGCGTCGTGAGCGTGACGGTGACGGTGACACTGGCGGTGCCGCGGTTCTCCAGCGTGACGGAGACGGTTCCGTTCTGACCGCGTCGGAGCTGGGTGGGACCAGTGAGGTTGGTGATCGCGACATCGCGGACGGATTGTGTGAGGGTGACCGTCGCGGTTCGACTGTTGTCGCTCGGGTCGCTGTCCTCACCGTTGATCTCGGCTCGTGCCTCGAGCGTATAGGTACCTGCAGCAGTCGGTCGCCACGAGAAGTTCACCGTCTTGCTGGAGCCTGCCGCGAGCGAGATGCTGCGCGGCGAGCCGATGGCGGCACCGTTCGCGTTGAGCGTGACGGTCACCGATTCACTGGTGGTGCCTTCGTTCCGCACAGTGACTTTGATGGTCGCGCTGCTCCCGGTCGTCAAGGAGGTGGGAACGCTGAGGCCGGTGATCGCCACATCGCGAGTCGTCGGCGCAGTGGTACCACCATCGTTCCCGCTTTCGCCGCCACTCTCGTTGCCGCTCCCACCACTCCAGTTGACGCGAACCAGCGGCTGGCCGTCGCTGTCCCAAGGGCCAGCTTCCCCGTTGGCGAGGAGGAAGCTACGCACCTGAGCTGGCGAAGCACCAGGATTTTGGAGAAGATAGAGGCCAGCTGCGCCGGTCACGTGCGGAGTCGCCATGCTGGTGCCGCTCCAGCGCTGGTAACCGCCCCCCGGGACCGTGGAGAGAATCGAGACTCCCGGAGCATAGAGATCGACGACCGATCCATAGTTGGAGAACGAGGCGCGCGTGTCGTCGGCACCGTACGAGGTACTCGGTCCGAGTCCACCGGGTTTCCCGTCGGTATCGACGATCGCGCCGACCGCGATGACTTCCGGATACGCAGCGGGAATGGTATTGCTGGCATTCTTACCATCGTTCCCGGCTGCGACGACGAGCGTCACGCCAGCCTGCACGACGCGGCAGACGGCACGATGGAGCGGATCGCTCGTTCCACCACAGTTGGGCGTATCGGTACCGCTCGCACCACCACTGTAATTGGCCACGCGGATCGTCGCTGCGTTGGCGGCGACCCAATCCAGGCCACAGATGAGCCACGACACATAGCCGGTGCCGTTATCCCCGAAAACTTTGACGGCCCACAAGCGGGCGCCCGGTACCACACCGACCACACCGGTGCTGTTGTCGCGAGCGCCGATGATCCCCGCGACATGCGTGCCGTGCCCGTGCCGGTCGAGCCAACTCCCGCTGCCGGAGCAATCGTATCCCCCGACGACATTGAGGTCCGGGTGGCTCGGATCGATCCCGGTATCCAGTACCGCGATGTCGATCGGCATCGGATCGTCGACGCCGTCGATCTTGGCTGTCCCGTTCGCCGGTGTACCGATCCGCTGGATGCCGGTCGGAACGGTCTGCGCTGCCACATGCGTTTCCGCATCGGGGACGATGGCGGCGATGCGACCTGTTGCGAGCAAGCGCTGCACTTGTCGACCAGTCAGGTGTCCAGCGAAGCCTGCGAACGCCGTACCGTAGACCTGCTCCGGCTCGATGCCGAGCTCGCTCGCGACGTCGATCGCCTCGCTGCGACGGACGGGGGCATAGGCATCGACGCTCGTCTGGG
>DAOTYK010000274.1:0-6127 GCA_034434855.1 Thermomicrobium sp. | reverse complement strand
AATCGCTAATCGACTTCTTCCGTAGCGCTGCTTCCATCTTCCTCGGCGGTATCCGCGAGAAGCGTCTCTTCATCGAGGCGCTCCAGCACGCGGTCCGGATCTTCTCCACGCTCGAGATCGCGCAGCGCACGCTCCAGAGCGGGATCCAGAGGTTCGCCCGCGAGCGCGCTCAACTCCCGCGTCCAGCGTGCGAGTTCACGGGGATCGTCCGTATCCGGCAATTCCGGCATCTCACCGCCTTCGTCATCCTCCCAGCTGGTGGGGAGTTCGCTTGCCTCCGGCTCCGCGTCGCTCCATTCGAGCCTATCCACTGGCTCCGAATGCTCCGGTCGGCGGCGCGGAACTACGACACGAGAGAACAATCGATCGACTTCCGTCGCGCCGCAGTGCGGGCACGGACCTGGATCACCCGCTGTGGCGATCGACCGGAACAGTTTCGTGAATCGACGTCGACACTGTCGGCAACGATACTCATAGAGCGGCATCGCCTCTCTCCACTGCGATGACTTCCACGAGGGCTTTCACTGCGACGACGGCTTGGGCTCCTGCTGTTGCTCCGCCCGATAGGGCGTTGGCTCGAGGCGTGCGAGCCAGGAAAGCACGGCGAGCCCCACGAGTCCGCCGATCACCAACGTAATGAACTTGTAGTGGGGTGCCGGCATCACCAGTGCCAGAACTCCGAACGCTCCGGAAATCGTGACGAAAGCGAGAGCGATACGGCGTTGCGACCAGCCCAGGTCGAGCAACCGGTGGTGGAGGTGTCCCCGGTCGGCCTCCAGCGGCGAGCGCCCATTCCACAAGCGGTAGACGATCAGCCACGCGACATCCAGGATCGGAACCCACAAAACCAGAAGCGCCGTGGCGATCTTCGCTCCCCCGATGATGCTCAGGACCGCCAAGACATACCCGAGCAGCATCGCCCCCGAATCACCCATCATGATCCGCGCGGGATGCCAGTTGTAGCGGAGAAAACCGATCACACTGCCCGCCAGCGCGGCCGCGAGGAGCGAGATCGTGAATTGCGGATTACCCGCGGGACGGAAGAACGTGTGGACGAACATCACCAGAGCAGCGATCAGTGTGACAGAGCCAGCGAGTCCGTCCAATCCGTCCAAAAAATTGACCGTGTTCATCATACCGACGATCCAAAACAACGTGAAAGGCACGGCGAGAGCCAGAGGCAAAACGACCACACCGCCGAACGGACTATTGAATTGCTCGATAACCAGCCCATGCTCCGCCCCCCGCAAGCGGGGCAAGATAACGATCAGAGCACCGGTGACCTGCCAGAGCAGTTTCGCCAGCGGGGAGAGACCCAACAGATCATCGTACAGGTGCGCTCCCAGGATGATCGTAGCCCCCAACACGAGAAGAAGAATTCGTTCGATCTCCTGAGGAAACCGATCCACTGGGAGTGCAAAGGTAACCGCTAATCCACTTATAAACCCCAAGAAGATCGCCAAGCCCCCGATGCGAGGAACCGGTCGGCGATGGACCCAGCGTGCCTCTGTTGGGTAGGCGAGGAGATCGAAACGCTCGGCGACCCGGATGACGCGTGGCATCGTCGCTCCACAGACGACGGCTGCGACCAGTATCGTGATGATCGCGATGATCGCTCGCTCGATCGTCATGGGCGTCGCCAGTGCCCCGTCGCTCAAACGGTACCATCATCGACGCCAGTTCGTGCTCCTATCGTAACGCCGGGAACCGGGAATCGGGAAACCAGCTCGGCAACTTCAGCCCGCACTCGCGCCTTGACTGATTCGTCGTCAGGTGCGCGCAACACGTCGGCGATCCATCGGGCAGTCAGGCGCATCTCGTCCGGACCGAAACCGCGCGTCGTCATCGCTGGCGTCCCCAGCCTGATTCCACTGGCTTGCGTGGGCGGTTTCGGATCGTTCGGGATCGTGTTTTTGTTGACCGTGATGCCCACCTCGTCGAGCACGCGTTCGGCCTTCCGACCAGTGAGTCCGTGCGAGCGAAGATCGACCAGCAGGAGATGATTGTCGGTCCCTCCAGAAACGAGGCGAAACCCTTCCGCCTGCAAGGTTTCCGCCAACACCTGGGCATTCTCCAGCACGCGCTCGATGTAGGTGCGGAACGTCGGGCGCAAAGCCTCCCCGAAGGCGACCGCTTTCCCCGCGATGACATGCATGAGCGGCCCGCCCTGTGTCCCGGGGAACACCGCCTTGTCGACTGCCTCAGCGAATTCCGCATCGCACATGATCATCCCCCCACGTGGTCCCCGCAGCGTCTTGTGCGTCGTGGTCGTGACGAGCTGCGCGACACCGATGGGAGACGGGTGCAAGCCGACCGCTACGAGACCGGCGATGTGCGCGATGTCGGCCATCAGGATCGCTCCCACGTCGTCAGCGATCTCGCGCAACCGTGCGAAGTCGATCACTCGTGGATACGCACTCGCCCCGGAAATGATCAGCTTGGGTCGCACTTCGCGCGCGATCCGCCACACCGCGTCATAATCGATCTGCTCGGTCTCCGGATCGACCCCATAAAAGGCGACCTCGAACCATCGGCCTGACAGATTGACCTTCGCGCCATGCGTCAGATGACCGCCATGCTGCAGGCTCATCCCGAGGATCCGGTCACCCGGCCGTAAAACGGCGAAGAAAGCTGCCATGTTCGCCTGTGCACCCGAATGCGGCTGAACATTGACGTGTGGCGCACCGAACAACTGCTTGGCGCGCTGGATCGCGAGTTCCTCCACACGATCCACACACTCGCATCCGCCATAATAGCGCCGTCCTGGATATCCTTCCGCATATTTATTGGTCAGCACGGAACCGACCGCCGCGAGGACCGCCGGACTGGTGAAGTTCTCCGATGCGATCAGCTCGATCGTCCGGCTTTGCCGCCGCTCCTCGCACGCGATCGCTTCGGCGATCTCGAAATCCCACTCCCACAACCGCTCGTCCATCTGGCTCTGCGATCCTTTCGCTGCTCTACGATCGACCGGCTTTGCCACGCTCCCAAGCAGGTGCCGAACGCTCGCGCTCCCGAAAGACGAGCTCGATCGGTGTGCCGAGAAAACCGTAGCGCTCCCTGATTCGGTTTTCGAGATAGCGCTTGTACGAAAAGTGAACGAGCTGCGGACGATTGCAAAAGAACACGAAGGTCGGCGGATTCACTTCCGGCTGCGTCACATAATAAAACTTGACCCACTTCCCAGGTCGTGTCGGCGGTGGATGATGGGCAATCGCCTCCCGTAAAAGCTGGTTCAATTCTGCTGTCGGTATACGCCGTGACCGCTCGGCCACGACCACCAGCGCCAGATCCACGACGTGCTCGACGTTCTTACCGGTCAATGCCGAAACGAAGACGAGCGGAGCCCAAGGCATGAAGTGAAACGTTGCTCGCGCATCCTCCTCGAACGCGTCGCGGGCTCCCTCCCCTTCCATGTGCTCGAAAAGATCCCACTTGTTGATGGCGACCACGATTCCCTTCTTGGCATCAAGCACCTTACCAGCTACCGCTTGGTCTTGATGCGTGAAGGGCTCCGTCGCGTCGACCACCAGGATCGCCACGTCTGACCGCTCGATTGCCCGTTCTGCTCGCAGGATGCTGTAACGCTCGATGCCTCGTTCGATCCGACCAGGACGCCGGATACCCGCCGTGTCGATGAGGACGATCGGCTGTCCTTTCCATACCAACTCGGTATCCACCGCATCGCGCGTCGTGCCAGGAAGAGGCGAGACGATCTGACGCGGCTGGCCGAGAACCGCATTGAGCAGAGCCGATTTTCCAACGTTGGGCCGTCCCACGATCGCGATCTTCGGTGCCTCCGCCTCTGCGCCTCCTTCTTCCTCCCGTCGCGGGAGACGTTCGGCGATCGCGTCGAGCAGATCAGCGATACCTCGTCCGTGGAGCGCCGACACGGGAATCGGGTCACCGAGCCCCAACTCATAGAATTGCAGCGCATTGAGCTCGCGCTCTCGCGAATCCGCCTTGTTCGCCACCAGGAGAATCGGCTTATCGGTTCGCCGCAGGAAATCGGCGACCTCCCAGTCACCGGCAGTCGGTCCCGCGGAGGCATCGACGACGAAAATTACGAGATCGGCCTCGTGGATGGCCAGTTCAGCCTGTGCCTTCGTCGCTTCGACGAGTTCGCGTTCGCTGGAGCGCTCGATTTCCTCCGCAGTTAGAAGACCGCCGGTATCGAACAGGCCAAAGCGCAGGCCATTCCATTCGACGACCCCATAGATCCGATCGCGCGTCGTGCCGGGAACCTCCTCGACGATCGCCCGCCGCTGGCGAAGGAGCCGGTTGAACAACGTCGACTTTCCGACGTTCGGGCGCCCGACGATCGCCACCTGCGGTAAAGGCATTCCCCGCTCCCCTACGCAAAAACCCGAGCACCTCGCACCGAGTGCTCGGGTTCCATTGTGCCCCAACGATCTCGTCTCTGCCGACTCAGGCGGTCGCCTCGCGGAGCGCCTCGACGAGCCGATCGATCTGATCCCGCGTCGTCAGTTCGGTCGCACACAACAGCATCAGATCCTGCTGCTCGGGTACCATGTCACCCAGCGCGAGCCCGCCGATGATTCCTCGCTCGAGGAGAAACGCGTTGATCTCGCGGGGATCGCGCGGGCAACGCACCGCGAACTCGTTGAAGAAGGGACCATCTCCAGTGACGGACCAACCGGGAAGGACGGCGATCCGCTCGGCCAGGTAGTGCGCCTTGTGGTAACAAAGCTCCGCGACTTTGCGCAGGCCCTGTTTTCCAAGCGTCGAGAGATAAACGGTTGCTGCCAAGGCCATGAGCCCCTGGTTCGTACAGATATTCGACGTCGCCTTTTCGCGTCGGATATGCTGCTCGCGCGTCTGCAACACCATCACGAATCCGCGCTTCCCTTCCCGATCGACCGTCGCACCGATCAACCGGCCCGGGAGATGGCGCACGAGCTCCATCCGGGTTGCCAAAATACCCAACGCTGGACCACCGAACGATTGAGGGATTCCCAAGCATTGTCCCTCACCGGTCACGACATCAGCTCCCAACTCACCAGGCGGGCGCAGTAGACCCAGTGCGATCGGATAGGTCGAAACGACCAGTCTGGCACCGACCGCGTGCGCACGTTCGGCGAAGCCAGCGAGATCCTCGATGCGACCGTAGAAGTTCGGATACTGCACGACGAGGCAAGCCGTTGCGTCATCGAGATACTCCGCCACATCATCTGGCTGCAGCCGAAGCGTCTCCGGCACTGGGACCTCGGCAATGGAGACCGGCAGCCCTCTCGTGTAGGTACGGAGGACACTCCGGTAGTGCGGATGGACGGTCCCCGCGACGACGATCTTGTTTCGACCGCGTGGCGGCGAGACGCACAAGAGTGCCCCCTCGGCGAGCGCCGTAGCTCCGTCGTACATGGAGGCATTGCTGACTTCCATCCCTGTGAGGAAACAGATCAGCGACTGGAACTCGTAGATAGCTTGGAGCGTCCCCTGTGATACCTCAGGTTGATACGGCGTGTATGCGGTATAGAATTCGCCTCTCCAGAGAATCTGCTGAACGACGGCTGGAACATAGTGGTTGTACGATCCAGCACCGAGAAAACTCGCCGTCGTCGCAGTCGAGCGATTTTGCATCGACCACTCGAGAAGTTCCCGGTAGATCTCCGCTTCCGAGACGGCTGGAGGTAAATCGAGTTGGGGAAAGCGATACGAAGCAGGGATCGCCGCGAAAAGCTCCTCGAGCCGTTCGACGCCGATCTCCTGCAGCATTCTCGCCCGATCGTCAGCGGTGTGCGGCGAGAAGACCATCGGCCCTCACTCCAATCGAGTTACCCGGCAGTTATGCCATCGCCGCAGTTTCCGCCAAGAACTGGCGATAGGCCGCGGCATCCATCAACCGCTCCAGCTCCTCCGGGGCGGACAACCTTATCTTGACCAGCCAGGCCTCATCGTAGGGGCTCTTGTTCACTAACTCCGGCGAGTCCACCACCGACCGGTTCGCTTCGACGACCTCGCCGGACACCGGAGCATAGATGTCGGATGCTGCCTTGACCGACTCGATGACTCCCATCGACTCACCCTGCTTGACCACGGTCCCCGGCTCCGGAAGCTCGAGGTAGGTGATGTCCCCGAGTTCGGACTGTGCAAAATCCGTCACGCC
>DAOTYK010000273.1:0-6910 GCA_034434855.1 Thermomicrobium sp. | reverse complement strand
TTCGACGACGGGTAATTCTTCGGCGTGGGCGAGAGCGAAAGCGATCTCGGCGTCGTAGTCGAAGATGTGCAAAACGCGAAGCAGAGGGCGGACGGCCAGCGGGGGGCCGCAGCGTCGGGAGTACTCGGCCATCCGTGCCATCAAGGCACGTCGCTCGGCGGGATCGAGCACCACGTGGGCCGTGGCACGCCAACACTGATGACCGGCGCGCACGACTACCTCCGGGTGCGCGAGCAGGTTGCGGTACCAATCGGCGCGTACACCGGAAAAGCCGGCGAAGACAATGAAGCGGTCATCCAAGCGCATCGCGCTGACGGCCGTGCGCCGAGGCAGGCCGGTCTTGCGGCCGATGGTGGTGAGGAGGATCACGCACCGCCAAGCGAGAAGACTCGCCAGTGGTCCGCGATACAGGTAGACCGGCAACTTGAACGCGAGGCGAAGGAGACCACGTGGCCGATGTCGAACGAGCGTCGGTGGGCGTTCGCTCACGGCTGTTTCCTTTCTGTTTTCTCCTGGGCGCCGGCGGCCCGCCCGAGCGCAGCGATTTCGTCGACTGCCGCCGACTTCTCCAGCGCGAAAAGGTCTTCCGTATCTTGGCCGAGATAGGCAGCGCGATTCTCCCGACGCATGATCTTGGTATTGCGTGTTCGAAACAGCTCGCGCGCGATGTACACCCGCTGAAACCGAGACGGTTTGCCGAGCTGCTGAGCGATAAGGTCGCTGATCTCCTCGGCGAGTCGTTCTGGCGGTTCGATACCGCTTCGAGTCACCCAGAAGGGGACTAACGCTTCCCCCTTCACCGGATCGAGGATACCGATCGCTGCTGCTTCTTGGATAGCTGGGTGCGAGACGGCGATCGATTCCACTTCCGCTGGTCCCAGGCGCTTTCCCGCGAATTTCAGCGTGTCGTCCGATCGTCCGAGGATGAACCAATACCCGTCGTCGATGAGTGCCCGGTCACGACGGATCCAAAGGTCAGGCCAGCAAGACCAATATGTGGCGAGATAGCGCTCCGGATCGCGCCAGAAGCCGCGCGTCATACCGACCATCGGTTGCCGAGCGACGAGTTCGCCCTCGCGCCCGCGCACCGGGCGGCCATTCTCGTTGACGACGTCGGCTGCCATTCCGGGGATCGGTCGAGTGAAGGAACACGGAGCTTTCGGCTCGATAGTGGTGCGAGCGAGGATACCACCGCCGATCTCCGTCCCGCCTGTGTCATCGATGATGGTGCGTTGGCGGTTCCCCACTGTCTCCAAGAGCCACCACCAGGGAGACGGACTCCACGGCTCACCGGTCGATCCAAAGGCGCGCAGGCTCGAGAGATCGTGCCGTGCAGTCGGCGCAGCACCGCGGGCCATGAGTGCGCGAACCACCGTCGGCGTGAGACCAAGCACCGTGATGCGGTGAGTCGCGACGAGGCGCCATAGTCGGTCCGGAACTGTCCAATCAGGAGTGCCGTCGCACGAGACGATGGTCGCGCTGAGGAGCAGTGTCCCTCGAATCAGCAAAGGGCTTCTCATCCAGCCGATGTCGGGCAGCCAAAAGGCGCGATCGAGTGGTTGGATAGCGAGGCAGAAGGCAAAGTCATGGGCTGCTTCGAGGGGAAAACCTGGTTGGTCGTGAACGGTGCCCATCGGTCGTCCAGTGGTGCCGGAAGTAGAGATGAGCATGAAGGGGGTGTTGGCTGGGCTGGCTGTGGCGGGGAGCGACCCGGAGGGGCTGTCCACTAGGTCGTCCCACCACCGATCGCGGGTCGCTGTCCAGGAAACAGGAGTGCCGCCGCGCCGCACTATGACGACATGCTGGATCGTGGGACATTCAGCGACCGCACGATCGGCGATCTCTTTGAGAGGGACGAGTTGACCTCGACGTGGAAGAGCATCAGCGGTGATCACCACCGCTGCCTCGGCGTTGCGCAAGCGGGTCGCGACCGCCGCGGGACCGAACCCGGAGGACACCGGAACGATGATCGCGCCGAGCCGGCCCAACGCTAGCGTGGCCAAAGCAGTTTCGGAAATCATCAGGAGGAAAAGGCCGACCCGGTCTTCCGGTCCGACTCCCAGAGCGGCCAAACCGGTAGCGATTCGGGGCACGGCGGTCGCGTTGTCTCGGCAAGTGAGCTCGCGCGTGCGGCCGTCATCGCCTTCCCAAACGAGAGCGGGACGGCTCGCGGTTTCCCACCGGCCCAGTACGTCAGCGACATAGTGGGAGACAGCGTCGGGGAGCAAGGTCGCCCAGGGTAGAGCATGCGAACAGTCCAAAATCTGAGAGGGCGGCCTGAGCCAGCGGATATCGAGAACGCGCAGCCCAGTGTTCCAGTCCCACGCTGGGTCGTTGGCGGCATACTGGCGGAGCTTGTCCACGGAGCGGAACCCGCGCTGCGCGAGAAAGCGGCGCGGGCGGCTGCGAGTGAACTCTGCTGCGGCCAGTTCCCAAGTGGGCGCGGGCATAGCCGAGCCTCCCCAGCGCGCGATCTGCTCATGCATCGTAGCGTACTGGACCGGCGATGACGAGAGGAGACGCTCTCAAGGGCCCCTCTTGACAGGCTGAGTGCTGGTCGCGTAGCCTTTCGGCAGAACTGCCGTGCTGCCAGATCGGATTAGGAGTCGTCACCGAGCGTCCGGATTATCGGGCAACGGGCGAAATGACGAACGACCGAGCAGACGGCGGTGTGAGTGGGTTATTGGTGAAGCGAGGAGGAGGTCCCGGGATGACGAGTGAACCCCATGGCTACCGACTCGGCTCGAAACTCACCCGGCGGGGGCTGCTCCGGGGCTTGGCAGCCGGTGCAGCAGTGCCTGCAGTGAGCGCGTTACTGGCTGCCTGTGCGCAGCAAGCTACGCCGACACCGGTGCCGCAACCGACACCGACAGCTGCTCCAGGGGCACAACCGTCTCCGACTGCTGCGGCTGCGCCACCGACGCTGACTCCGGTCGTGTTGAAGGGGACGAAGTTGAACGTCCTCTTTGGCACGTTGTTTGTCCCCGAGACCCAGGATCTCATGAAGCAACAGCTCCAAGAGTTCGGGAAGGAAACCGGTGTCGAGGCGACGATCGACTTCATCAACTGGCCGGATCTCCAGCCAAAGATCAGCGCGGCCGTACAGGCAGGCGCTGGTCCGGACATCGTCGGGATGTGGGATACTTGGCCCTCGTTGTATAAGGACGCCCTGGTGGATGTCGCCGACATCGTCGAAAAGCGGATCAAGGTGGAGGGTGACTACTTCGATTGGGTCAAGAAGACCGTCATGGTCGGAGATCAGTGGCTGAGCATTCCGATCGGTGCCCCGACGAGCGCACAAGTGTTCCGGAAGAGCCTCTTGGAACAGGCTGGCTGGCCAGACCCGAACAATCCGCCGGACACGTGGGAAGATCTCTTCAAGATCGGTGTGGAGTTCAAGAAGTTGGGTATGCCGCTCGGGCAGGCTTTCGGTCACTCGACCGGTGACCCGCCGTCCTTCGCCTACGCCTACATGTGGGCCTACGGGGCGATGGAGGTCGAGGAGGATGGCAAAACGGTTGCTTTCAACAAGCCGCAGTTCGTCGAGGGGATGAAGCTCTTCTTGAGCTATTGGAAGCAAGCGTTCGACGAAACCGGA
Source organism: Thermomicrobium sp. (assembly GCA_034434855.1). GTDB lineage: Bacteria > Chloroflexota > Chloroflexia > Thermomicrobiales > Thermomicrobiaceae > Thermomicrobium. The sequence goes on along the minus strand of DAOTYK010000273.1, from coordinate 3,312 downwards.
TTGTCCTGGGACGACGCGACCAACAACCGCGCTTTCCTGGCCGGACAGATCGGCTGGACCTTCAATGGGAGCAGCATTTACATCGCGGCCATGAAGCAGGCGCCTGACATCGCGGAGGATATCGTCCACCATATCTATCCGAAGGGACCGGCCGGGCGATTCAACAATTTGGGGAGCTGGTCGGTCGGGATCCTCAAGTACTCGAAGAACGTTGCGGGCGCCAAGGCGTTCCTCGAGTGGTGGACTGCGCCCGAGCAGTTCCGCAAATGGCTGGAGATCCAGCAGGGATATCAGGTCGCACCGACTCAGTACTATCTCGATGACCCGTATTACAAGGCAGACCCGAAGCTCGTGCCCTACGTCGAAGCGGCCAAGTACGGTCGCAACAAGGGCTACGCCGGTTTGGGCAATGAGAAAGCAGCCGAGGCATTCGCGCGCTACGTCGTGGTCGATACGTTCGCCCGCGCGATCCAGTCCGGCAATGCCGAGGAAGCGATCCAGTGGGGCGCCAGCGAATTGGAGAAGATTTACAGTCGATGAACGAGTCCGGGCTGGGGCAGTCGTTATACTGCCCCAGCCCGGCTGATACACCGAAACGGTGATGACGATCGGAGTCACGCCATGACGACTGCGCCAGCCAGGACCGCTGTCCAGGCTCTCCCGTTGACGTGGCGGGAGCGAGTGCGCCAGTGGCTCGACAGCGAGCCGGTTCTCGCCTACCTGTTCATGTCGCCCGGCTGGCTGATCTTGCTCCTGTTCATGAGCTATCCGTTCTTTCTCGGAATCTGGATCTCGCTGACCGACCGGATGGTCGGATTTCCGGGTGGCGAATTCGTCGGGTTGCGGAATTATCGGGAGCTTCTGCACGACAGCGTCTTCCGGTTGACGGTGATCAACACGTTCATTTATGGCTTCGTGACTGTTCCATTCAAGTTGTTGCTCGGTCTGCTGCTGGCGCTCCTCTTGAATCAGGTGTTTCCGTTGCGGAATGTGCTGCGTGCGGCTCTCCTGCTTCCGTGGATCGTACCGACCGCGCTCTCCAGCCTAGCCTGGTTGATGCTCTACGATGCGGTGCTGAGTCCTTTTTCTTGGATTCTGAAGAATTGGGGACTCATCGAATCGAACATCGCGTTCCTGGGTACCCGCACCAATGCCATCATTTCTCTTTGTATCGCCAATATTTGGCGTGGCACGCCATTCTTCGCGGTGGCCATCCTGGCTGGCCTGCAGGCTGTACCGCAGGAACTGCACGAGGCGGCAGCGATCGAAGGGGCCAATAGTCTGCAGCGGTTCTTCGCGGTCACGTTGCCGGTGATCAAGGGCATCATCGTCATCACGACGCTCTTCTCGATCATCTGGACGTTCGCGGATTTCCAGCTCGTCTATGTTCTGACGAAAGGTGGGCCAGCGAACTCGACGCACATTTTCGGTACCTTCGCGTGGCAAGAGGGGATCGGCGGCGCGGGCAAGCTCGGGATGGGTGCAGCGGTTTCTCTGTACATGTTCCCCGTTCTCGCTGTCCTTTCTGCTCTCTTGCTCCGCTACGTGCGCTCGCAGGAGGCCTAAAGTGGTCGGGAGCAATCGGCTGAGTAGTCGGTTACTCTTTCTCTATCTTCCACTCGCTCTTTTCACGATTTTTCTCCTGTTTCCCTTCTATTGGATGCTCATCATCTCGCTCAAGCCGAATTCTCTTTTGCTCAACATGAAGATCAATCCGCTCTTCTTGACACAGGCGACGCTCGATCATTACCGGTATCTTTTGACGAATACCGATTTTCCGCGTTGGGCGTGGAATACCGCCGTCGTGACGTTCGGCGCGACGTTTCTCTCGCTGACGAGCAGCATCTTGATGGGGTACGCGCTCGGGCGCTTTCGCTTTCGGGGCGGTAATCTGGCTGGTACTGCGATCTTCCTCGCCTACCTGATTCCGCCGACCCTCCTTTTCATCCCCTTGAGCCAGGTCGTCGCCCGCTTCGGGCTTTACAATACGTACTGGGCATTGATCCTCACGTACCCGACGTTTCTGATTCCTTTCGCCTCCTGGCTCTTGATGGGGTACTTCCGCACGATCCCGCGCGAGTTGGAAGAGTGCGCGATGATCGACGGAGCGAGCCGATTCCAGGCCATGTGGCGGATCATCCTGCCGCTCGCTCTTCCCGGAGTGCTCTCCGCTGGCATCTTTTCCTTTACCTTATCGTGGAACGAGTTCCTCTACGCCCTGGTCTTCATGGGCTCGGGCGAGATGAAGACGATTCCGGTCGGGACGGTGAGCGACCTCATCCGGGCCGATCTTTTCCAATGGGGTCCGCTCATGGCAGCCGCCATGCTCGGTTCCGTACCGGTCGCCATCGCCTATATGTTCTTCGTCGATCAGTATGTTTCTGGTCTGACGGCTGGTGCAGTGAAAGGATGAGCAGCTGGATCGCGCACAGGCTTTCTGTATACTCATGGTGGGGCGATCTTCGGCGCGAATGTGACCGGTTCTGCATGACGGAGGGTGCAGATGGCCCAGGTCATCTATGATCACGTGACGAAGCGGTTCGACGGTGTGATCGCTGTCAACGATCTCACACTGGAGGTGAAGGACGGAGAGTTTCTCGTCCTCGTCGGTCCCTCGGGGTGTGGAAAGACGACAGCGTTGCGCTGCCTGGCTGGCCTGGAAGAAGTGACGAGCGGCGACATCATCATCGGGGACCGTGTCGTCACACATGTTCCTCCGAAGGACCGGGATATCGCAATGGTCTTCCAAAACTACGCGCTCTATCCCCATATGACCGTGTACGAGAACATGGCCTTCGGTCTCAAGCTCCGGAAGGTACCGAAGCAGGAGATCGATCGGCGGGTGAAAGAAGTCGCCGAGATGCTCGGCATTCAGGACCTCCTCAACCGCAAGCCCCGCCAACTTTCCGGTGGCCAGCGGCAGCGTGTAGCGCTCGGGCGTGCCATCGTGCGCGAACCGCAGGTGTTCTTGATGGACGAGCCGCTTTCCAACCTGGATGCCAAGCTTCGCGTCCAGACACGCGGCGAATTGATCAAGCTCCAGCGCCGCCTCGGAGTCACGACGATCTACGTGACGCACGACCAGGTCGAAGCGATGACCATGGGGCACCGTATCGCGGTGATGAATCAAGGTGTTCTCCAGCAGCTGGACACACCAGAAAACCTTTACGATCACCCTGCGAACTTGTTCGTCGCGACGTTCATCGGTAGCCCGGCCATGAATATCTTCCCGGCGCGCGTCGTCACTGGTGATGGGACGGTCCGGTTGGTTGCGGGTGATGTCGCGCTGGAAGCGGCACCGGAGCAGCGCAG
>DAOTYK010000272.1:0-7324 GCA_034434855.1 Thermomicrobium sp. | reverse complement strand
GCCTGAGCTGCCTCGCGACGAGCGGGCCAGGCTGCCTGCCAGAAGGCCACCGGATGCAGCGGCGTCGGCTGGTGGGTAGCGTTGAGGACAGCCAGCCCGCGCTGCGGGAGCAAGAAGACGCGCGACTCGAGCCGGCTGAGACCATAGTCGGCAGCGTGAGCGCGCAACAGTTCTTCCGCTCGCCGTGCAATGGAAACCACGTCCTCGCCGCTCGGCAGCGCGACGTTTTCCAGGACGGCCATCTGGGTTCCGTAGACCGGGTCGGCGCTCTCCCGACACGGTGCACCGGCCAGCCAGGTGAGCGCCGCGTCACCCGTGGCATCGACGTAGAGCGGTGCTCGGATACGCACGAGACCAAAGCGTGTCGCCAAGGTTACGCTGGTGATGCGATCCAACTGACGCTCGACAGAAATGGCTGTCGCGCCGGGTAGTGTCGTCACCCCTGCCTCACACAGGAGGCTCTCGAAGAGCCGCTCCAACTCGGCGTCGTCGTAGACAACGATGAGTGTCCGCGCGCGCTGGGAATACATTAGCCAAGCAGCCTGCCGCACCAGGAGGTGATCCAGTAGTTCTTCAGCGAAAATTGGCGAGAGCAGCGTCTGGCGTTCCGCTGCACCACAACTGTAGAGGCCAGCGATGGTCCCGATGGGAACACCGACTGCCTGTCCACCGATCCACGGGACACTATCGGCGAGGATCACACGGCGGCCGAGCCGTGCTGCCGTGGCCGCGCAAGCGACTCCGCTGATACCGGCACCGACGACGCAGAGATCGGCTTCGAATACCTCAGCATCGTCACTGGTTCGTCGCACAGTGCGCGTTTGTGCCGTGTGATCCGTCATCGCGATCGTCACGCCTTCATGCTTGTTTTGCGGCCTCTTCCAGGTAGCTGAAGTCCACGAGATCGTCGACAGGAACGGTCTCCTTGATCTGTCCCAGGTCCATCCAGAGTGCCTGATAGTCATTGAGGAACCTCGGTTCGAAACGGCCGTCCGGGGCGATCGGTGGCCAGGTCATCGTCTGATACAGCTGATCGTCCTTGAGCGGCGTGTACTTCTTGAGGACCGCAGCGATCTCGGCTCGCTTGCTCGCTTCACCGATACGGTCAAAATACCAGGCTACGCCACGGAGATAGGCTGTGAGGAAGGCGACCGCTAAAGGCCGATCGTTCAGGAGCCGCGGGCCGAAGGAGAGGACATTGATCGGCAAGCCTTCACCGACGATGGTGGCGATCTCGTTCCCGGATACGAGCGGAACTGCAGCGCCGAGTTGGCGCACAGCAATGGTCACGTAGGGTTCGATCAGGAATCCGGCAGCGACTGCTGCATTCTGAAGCGCTGCGGGGACATCGGGCGCGCGGAGGGTCTGGATTTGGACGTCCTTCAGCGTCAGCCCATGCTGTGCGAGTACCTTTTGCGTCTCGAGAACGTCTCCTCCCGAACTCGTTACGAGGGCGATCGTTTTGCCGCGCAGATCGGCGACCGACCTGACTTCGCCCGAGTCATGGATCGACTTGGCAACGCCGATGACGTGATAGTCGCCAAAGTCCTTCGTGATGACTGTCTCTGCGACAACGATCTTGAGGGAGATCCCCTGCTTGATGCCGTTGACGAGGGCAGCGCTGATGCCTCCGCCGACAAGGTCCAGTTGCCCCGCTCCCAGGAGAGAGAGCGCCTGCCCGGGGTCGAGGGTGGCGGTGATGAGTTCCACCGTGATACCCATTTCCTGGAACATTCCCTGGTCGAGGGCGATCAGGAAGGCTGCATCGCTGGCCGTCAGCGCAATGCGCGCTTTGACTGTAGCGGAAGTCAGGGGTGTTGGTGTTCCAGGTCGCGCTGTCGGTTCGACCGCGGTCGTAGGAGTGGAACCGACCGTCGGTGTTGTGGCGGCTGCTGCAGCCTGCGTCGGTGTGGGCGCAGCTGGAGTTGCGGTCGGTTGTGCGGTGCGGCAACTGGTCAAGAGTGCGCTGGCCGGTGCTGCGAGTCCTCCGGCGAGCAGCATCACGAGGCGGCGCCGTGTAACTGGCATCTTTCCGTTGTCCTCCTCCTCACACCTGTACCGACGAACTCGGCTCGTCGCCGAGTCAGAGCGAGTGTATGTGAACGACATTGCGCTTATCAAGCGTGTCTGATCGAGCAAGAAGGCGGAACTGAGCGAGGCTCATCTTCCGAGAGGGCTTTGCCGATAGCAAAAAAGGTGGCTCGTCAGGCACCCCCGCAGGGATCAGAGTGGAGGTGGAATCCGCTCGTTCCAGCGAGTGGATCGGACGAAGCGTGGAAGTGCTGGAGGCGTTGACAAATCGGCGGTTCCATGGTATCGTCATATCGCGATATCGAGGAGGCCGGGCCAGCGACGTATGGGTGAGTTGCTGATAGGCCGGCCGGCGCTCAAGCTCGAAGTCGCAATTTCGGTTCCGCTCGATTTGACCTCGGTCATATCGCTGGTCTTTCGAGCGACGGATGCGCGCCGATTCGAGCGTTGGCTGGTCGAAGCGCGAAAAGCGCTCGGGGCGGAGTGGGAGCACGATCTCGATACGCTGCTCGGATTCTCGGGCCGGCTCTTGTATTATGTCGAAGAGTTGTTGATGTCATTCGATCCGTTTCGGCCCGAGCATCGAGAGGCGGGTTTCGAGGACTATATCGCTCACCTGAAGCGGTTGCCGGCCTGGGCCTACCGTAGTATGGCGATTCAGGCCATCCTGCGGGTGGCACTCGATCGGGGGGTGCTCGAAGCGCCCCCGGAGTCGGAAGACCAAGCAGCGTGGCGAGCGTTCGTCGAGCCTGGTCTCACGCGGGCTGATGCGGATGAGGTCGTCCGGCTCCTTCTCGCACCTGAACAACTCAAGGAGCGAACCGTTCGTCTCCTGGAGCGGTTCTGGCGGGAGTTGTACGCGGCGGAGTTCGAGCGGGCGTTGCCAGCCATGCGACGAGCGCTCCGGCAGGCGAAAGCGACCACGTTTGCCAGCGTGGCAGCGGCTTTCGAGGAGCTGAGTGGTCATCGCTTGCCGGACGAGGTTCAGCTGGCGCTGCCGCGGGTCGAGCGGGTTACCTTTTGTCCTTCGTACTATCTCGGCAACTTCGTCCAGTTCATCCTGTATCCGCCGGAACTGATCCTGTACTTCAATTGCCAGCGGACCAGTGCAGCGACGCAGCCGGGGGTCGAGTCGGTCATTTCGCCTGACCTCTTGCCTGGTCTGCGTGCTCTGGGGGACGGCACCCGGTTGCGGATCATCGAGTTGCTCCGCAACGGTGAACGGTACGCTCAGGAGATCGTTGGCATGCTCGGCATCAGTCAGTCGGCCGTGTCGCGGCACCTGGCGATGCTGGAGGCCGCCGGAATCGTCACCGTGCGGCCAGCCAACGGGATGAAATACTATGCGATCAACTCCCAGCGCCTGCGGCAGATCGCCGAGGAGCTGGAGCGGATCGGTTCGGTCGAATCGCTGTCGACCGAGCAAGACAAATCAAACGGACTGCGCGCGGACTACGCGCGCATCGGGTCGATCGCTGCTGGCCGAGGATAAGCCACCTCACTCCACCGTCGGGTGAGGCCAGGCAACTCCTCTGAGTCACCTCCTCACGCGATCCCGTTCGGGGTCGCGTCCCCCTCGATGACCCGCACCCAGTTCGGCCGGACTCGGCCACGGTCGAACTGAGATCGCCCTCCTTCGGCGATCGACCCGCTCGACGACGGGGACGCAAGTCCCCTTCGTCTTTTACCGAGGGGCAGTGGGACACCACTGCCCCTCTTGCATTTGGCTCGCGTTCTCCACGGCGCTTCCCTTTGAGCCGCGACTCCGCGGAACACTGGCCTGTGTTGGATCGGCTCGAGTCGTCGCGAGCGCGGATCAGAGAACGGGGCCGTCAGTCGACGGCCCCGGGTACAGGGAGGGAGGGAGAAGTGGTCGAAAGTGGAAGAAACCGATGACGGCAGCCAAGGCGCGTTCGAACGCTGTACGTACGGATCCTGCAGGGTAGCATACATCGGAAGTCTCTCACTGTCAAGCCTCCGCCTCGTTCGCACTCATTCGCGCTGGCCGTGTGGAAGATCGAGCGTTCTGGCCGGCGAGCCAGCTGCAACACCGCCTCCTCCACGGGCGCTGCTGGCCTTGTAGCTGCTGGGAAAGCGTGTCGCTGCGGTATGACAGATCGAAGAGATGACGAAGCGCGCTCCTACCTGGGCAGGCTGCCAATGCTGGCAGTGTAGCGGACCGTTGGCATGATGCGAGCAGCTCGGTTATACTGGTCGGTGGACCGTGCTAGGCGGGGAGATAGCGGTGCCCTGTACCCGCAATCCGCTCTAGCGGGGCTGAATCCCCTCCCGAGGTCCAACCCTGTGGGACTGCTTGGGCCACGCGGTGAGGATGGTTGGGTCCCACGCGGCGAGGACCCGCGAACCTGGTCAGGGCCGGAAGGCAGCAGCCATAAGCGGTTTTCCTCGGGCGACGTGGGGGCGCCTGGCCGGAGCTAGCGAGTCCAGTGCAAGCCGGAGGGTTGTGATCGACGGAGGGTGCACGGTCCCTTTCATCGGGCCACAGCGGTCGGAACCGCTGTGGCCCGCGCCGTTTCCAGGAGATCGGTCGAGGGCGTTTCAGCGAGACTTGCGCGGAGATGCTGCCGAGGTTGCACGGCGAGCTGCTCGCTTGGGGAGCATCGCGTACTGCTTGCGCCGGAGCTCTTCGGCGCGCTGCCGTGCGAGGGGTGGGTAGACGCGAATCAGCAGGTGCGCGGCATACGCAGTCCACGCGAGTACCAAAAGGGCGCTCAGATACAGCCAGATCCTCTTGTAGAGATCGAAGGCGCTGATGCGGCCGAGCCGGAAGAGAAAGAAGAAGAGTCCTACGCCGAAGACGACGAGGCCCCATCCAGCGATGCGCTGCAGGAAGTCGGCCAAGAGAGGATCGCGCTTGCGGATGAGCCGGCGCGGGTCGTTGTAGATCCAGAGACAGGTGAGGAAACCCAGTGAGAAAACGACCACGTACGTGATCGAGAGCGGTCCCCAAGTGGGCATTTGCCAGAGCGGAGCGGTCAAGTAGTCCCAGTCGAACGGATTGCGCATCGCTGGCTCCCGCTAGCTTTGCTCGAAGAGAATACGGCGCTTGACCTGCTCGATCGCGTTGGTGACCTGGATGCCACGCGGGCATGCTTCCGTGCAATTGAAGATCGTCCGGCAACGCCACACACCGAACCGCTGGTTGAGTATCGCGAGGCGCTCTTCGGTCGCACGATCGCGCGAATCGAACAGAAAGCGATGCGCATTCACGATCGCGGCTGGGCCGAGCCATTCGGTCGTCCAGAAGATCGGGCAGGCAGAGGTGCAACAGGCGCAGAGAATGCACTTGGTCGTATCGTCGTAGAGGGCGCGCTCCTCGGGTGATTGCAGGCGCTCGCGGACCGGCGGTGGCTCCTCGTTGATGAGGTAGGGCATGACGGTGCGATATTGGGCGAAGAAGGGCTCCATGTCCACGACGAGGTCGCGGATGATGCGAAAGCCGAGCAACGGCTCGATCGTGATCTTCGGCCCGAGGTCTTTGATGAGCACCTTGCAAGCCAGTCGATTGCGACCATTGATGCGCATGGCGTCGGAACCACAGACGCCGTGCGCGCAGCTGCGGCGGAAGGTCAAGCTCCCATCCTGGTACCACTTGACGTAGTTGAGCGCATCGAGGACCCGATCGGTCGGTTCGACCTCGACCGTGTACTCGCGGTAGTACGGCTTGGTGTCGGTTTCGGGATTGAACCGTTGGATACGCAATGTCACCTGCATCTCAGTACACCCGTTCCTTCGGCTCGAACCGCGTGATGACGACCGGTTTGTAGAAGAGCTGGAGTCCACCTGATGTCCGAGCGATCAGGGTGTGCTTAAGCCAGTTGGCATCGTCCCGCGCTGGGAAGTCCTCGCGATAGTGCGCACCTCGGCTTTCCTCGCGAGCCAGCGCCGAGGCAGCGATCGCTTCGGCACAGTCGAGCAGGAAGCCGAGCTCGATCGCTTCCACCAGTTCCATGTTGAACGTGCGGCTCTTGTCGTCGATCCGAATCTGGGTGTAGCGATTGCGCAGTTCGCCGAGCTTCTGTTGTAAGCGCTTCAAGCCGTCGCCGGTGCGAAAGACTCCGGCGTCGGTCATCATCGCTTCCTGCAACTCGGCGCGGATTTGGGCGACACGCTCGGTCCCGTCGTTCTCTCGGATCCACTCGATTTCGGCACGAGCGCGATAGGCTGGGTCTTTCGGGAGTGGATGGAAGTCGTTCTCCTGGACGAAACGCGCCATGTGGCGCCCAGCGCGCCGACCGAAGACGACCAGATCGACGAGCGAGTTGGTTCCGAGCCGGTTCGCACCATGGACGCTCACGCAGGCACACTCGCCTGCCGCGTAGAGACCGGGTATGGGCGTGTTCTGCGCATCGATCGTCACGCGGCCGTCGACGTCGGTGGGGATACCCCCCATCGCATAGTGAGCTGTCGGCTGGATGGGGACGAGATCTTTGACGGGATCGAGCCCGAGGTACGTTCGGACGAAGTCGGTAATGTCGGGCAGTTTCGTCTCGATGACCTCGGCCGGGAGATGGGTCAGATCGAGCCAGACGTAATCCTTGCCATCCACACCGCGACCGGCGCGAATCTCCTGATAGATGGCGCGGGAAACCATGTCGCGTGGTGCCAAGTCGAGGAGCGTCGGTGCGTAGCGCTCCATGAAGCGCTCCCCGAGGCCGTTGCGCAGGATACCGCCCTCCCCGCGGCAGGCTTCCGAGAGGAGGATCCCCATCTTGTAGATTCCCGTGGGATGGAACTGGTAGAACTCCATGTCTTCCAAGGGAATACCGCGGCGGAAGGCGATGGCTACTCCGTCACCGGTCGCAGCCAGGGCATTGCTCGTCACCTTGAAGACGCGCCCGAAGCCACCGGTCGCAAGGAGCACGGCTTTGGCGTGGAAGACATGGATTTCGCCAGTCTCGATATCCATGGCGACGATGCCGGTGCAGACACCGTCGTCAGTGAGCAAGAGATCGAGCATCATGAACTCGTCGAAGAAGGTGACCTGCCGCTTGAGTGCGGTCTGGTACAGCGTCTGGAGGATCATGTGGCCGGTACGATCAGCCGCATAGCAAGCCCGGCGGACGGGACCCTCACCGAAGTTGCGGGTGTGACCGCCGAAGCGCCGCTGATCGATCCGACCATCTGGTGTCCGGTTGAAGGGAAATCCCCAATGCTCCAGTTCGATGATGGCGTCGATCGCCTCGCGGGCTAAGACTTCGGCCGCATCCTGATCGACGAGATAGTCGCCGCCCTTGACGGTGTCGAACATGTGCCAGATCCAGTGGTCCTC
>DAOTYK010000271.1:0-3230 GCA_034434855.1 Thermomicrobium sp. | reverse complement strand
AAGAGCCCGCGATCGAAGGTGCCGATGACTATCCGATCTGGATCGTGTGGGTCGAGCGCGATGCATTGAGCACCGACCTCGCGCAGGAGCGCCTCGGCTCGCCAGCCGCGGGGCGACTCGAGCAGGAGGACGACATCGTTTCCGGTGAGCGCGTAGAGCGTCGTCATGGCCGATCCTCCGGATGTCGAGTGGCGATGCTGGGTTCAATCACCGGGGAGCCGTTCCTGGGCGGGAGCCATTTCGCCGTCGTAGGCGCCCCGCCAGGCGTTCCAGCGGACCGCGAGGACGTCACGCAACATGAGGAGGGAATCGACAGCAGGGCGGACTTTGGAGCCCTCGACGTGTCGCCAGGTGACAGGCAGCACGGCCAACCGGTAGCCTCGCCGGCGAGCGATATAGAGCACTTCGACGTCGAAGCCGGTGACGCGTGGTCCGCGGATCGGGCGCTGACCATTGCGGTAGAGGTGCGTCCGTAGGAAGAGATCGTGCGCGACTTCGCGCCGGAACCCCTTGAAACCGCACTGGGTATCCTCGATACCCGGGAGGAGCAGCAACTGCACTAGCCAATTGTACACCCGACCCATGGCGTGACGGTGCCAGGGTTCACCGATCCGCCGGGCTGCTGCCCCCTCGCGCGACCCGATGACGACATCCCAACCCTCGCGGAGCAAGGCAAGCGCTGGCTCGACGTACTCGATAGGAGTCGAAAGGTCGGCATCCGTGAAAAGGATGAACCGGCCGTGGGCCGCAAGGACACCGCTCCGCACGGCAGCGGCTTTCCCCCGGTGCGGCAGGCGGAGCAGGACGAAGCGGGGATCGCGCGCGCTCCACGCGCGGACGATATCGGGCGTGGTGTCCTCGCTGCCGTCGTCGGCGACGATGACTTCCCAGTTCCAGGGCTGCCTCCTCAAGTAGGCGGCGATGACCTGGAGCGAGCGCGGTAACCGCTGCTCTTCGTTGTAGGCGGGAATCACCAGACTGATATCGACCGTCATCGCTGGCTCCACGGCGCACCGTCGGCAGCGATTGTAGCAGTTCAACGGGAGAGTACCCCGGTCGCCCTATCGCCATTCACGGGAGCGCCTTCAGATAAGCGAGGAGATCAGCGAATTGCTGGTCGGTCAGGTGCCAGCGAGGCATCGGCCAGGCGAGAGGCTCACCATCTGGGCCGATGCCGTCCACGATCGCGCGTCGGATCTCCTCCTCGGACCGGTACCGTGGACCGCGGGTGCCGTCAGGCTCGACCATGCCGGCGGGATCGGTCAGATTCCGGTAGCGGATATCCGGACTGACGAACATCGGCGTCCGCAGCCCGCGTCCATCCGGACCGTGGCAATCGGCGCAGGCCATCAGCATCGTCGGTCCGCCCCTGGATGGGATCGGCAGACCGGTATCAGGGTCAGTGCCGGTCAAAAAGATCCACTGGCCGCGGATGACCGCAGGGTCCGAACTGGGCGGTCGACTCAGGAAGGCGCTCGCGATACCCAGGCCAGCGAAGCCGACGAGCAGGAGCGTGATCCCACTGACCAGAAGCGCGCGACTCACGATGAGCTTTCCCCCAGGAGATCCCGACGCATCGCTTCGTATTGCTCGCGGGTAATCTCTCCCCGAGCGTAGCGCTCCTGGAGGATCTCCAGCGCGCGGCTCGTTCCGCTCCTATTGCCTGCTCCACCAGTCTGCGTGAACTGGCGGATCAGCCAAATGATGAGGAGAACGAGGCCAACAAGAATGAGGATCCAGAACAGGAGCATGACGAGCCCCCACCACCAGGCGCCCCAACCCCACATTCCACCCCAAGGGCCACAGCCTGGGCACGGCATCATGGCGACTCTCCTTCCGTTCGAAACGCATTCTACCCCAGGGGTGTATTCTCCTTCGTGGCGCTCGAGCGACGAGCGCCTGACGCGGATCCCGCGGTTCGCTGATCGTTCCAAAAGTTTCCGCTGGCGGCGTCTCTCGGCCGCTCGCCCTGCGATCGACCGCGTTCAGGAACTCCCTTCGAGATCGCGGCGCATCGCCAGGTACTCCTCGCGCGTCAGCTCGCCACGCGCGTAACGCTCGTCCAGGATGGCACGCCCCCGGTTGCTGGCTACTGGAGCCTGCTCGCGGCTGATTCTCCGGAGCAGCCACGCAACCAGGAGAATTGCGGCAGCGACGACGAGCAACCAGACGAGCGCTTGGATGAATCCGATCCACATCCAGTCGGTGAACTCGCGGGCTGGAAAACGCCCTGGCCCATGGAACCAGCCGTGCATGCGCTACCTCCTTTCCTCCGTCGAGCATGGCACGTGTGCGGTAACCGGAAGGTAAACGGGCGCGGTCGATGTCGTGTCTGCCGAAGCGTTTCCGTCTATCCTGAAACCAGGGCCTCGCTGAACAGGGTGGAGAACATGCATGGGCGGGATACGCCGCGGACTGATGCACACTGGGCTGCTCGCGCTCGCCGTGCTCGTCGTCCTCACTGCTGCACCGCTGCCGAGCGAGCACTCCTCGAACCTGCCGGTCTTTGGGAATCAGGCTGGGAACGTCGCCGAACCGGGTGAGAGCGACACGCTGCCGACCCCGGACGATCCAGCCGAGGCGCTCCTCCAAGCGGAGCGACTTTTGGCAGCGGGATCGCCTGCGCGGGCTGCCCGGGTCGTCGCGCCCGTCTTGGGCGCCAGCGATCCGACTTTGCGGATCCGGGCGCGCTTGCTTTTGGCCCGCGCGATGCTCGCTGCTGGCGATGCCGTGGCAGCGCTGGAACTCGCTGTGGCCGTGGCACGGCAGGCTTCCGCGACGCGGGAGACGGGGTTGGCACTCGTGATCGCCGGTGAGGCGCTCCAGGCGCGCGGGCAACCTGGCCAAGCGGCGGAGGAGTTCCTGGCTGCACGCGCGTTGTTGCCCGAAATCGCGCCCTATCTCGAGTATCGTGCGCTCGATCCGCTCGTGCAGGCCGGTCGAGCGCACGAGGCGGAGGCGTTGGTCGAGCAGATCGTGGCGACGGCGCCGCTCCGGCGGCTCGCGGTAGCCGCCCTGGAATGGCGGCGGGGCCGGGCAGAACAGCGCGGCGATCTTCCAGCGCTCGCCGCGACGCTCGATCGCCTGCTCGAACTGGCGACGATCCCCAGTTATCGCGCTTCGCTTCTGCTCCAGCGCGGTCGTGTCCAGCGACAGCTCGGGGAGACGGCAGCCGCGCGAGCCGACTTCGCACGGGCGATCGACGAAGCACCGACCAGTCCGGCTGCCGC
>DAOTYK010000270.1:0-16918 GCA_034434855.1 Thermomicrobium sp. | reverse complement strand
GCTCCTCCGCCGTCGGTTCTGGTTCGGTGGTGACCCCTTGTCAACGACTTCTGTCGAGTGGTACGATTATGTCGGCGGGCGGGAAGCACCCCCGCTGACCGACCCGCACCCCAATCCCTTCCCTTCCCTTGGCGCGCGGAGCGCTCCGTCCCCCGGTGCTCCGCGCGTTTTTTCTCGTCGAAAAAGGATAGGGTGCTTCTCCGCGAGGCGCCGCGGCCGAGCAGCCGCGCATCTGCTCCGCGATCGGCTGGCCGCGCGGCGCAGCATAGCGTGGTCTCGGAGTGGTAGTCGAGTTCTCGCCCGAGCTCGGTTCGACCGTGCGGGGCCGTTCGTCTCCCTCTCGGTCGTCATGCTGGCTGCAGGCGGCACCACGACTGTCGCCGCTGCATCGCTGCCTAAGGCCGAGAAGTGATCGGGACGATCGCCTCGAATACGATGCCGTGTTCCCGAAGTGCACGCTGAGCGAGCCCGCCAGCACAGATCGTTCCCCCTCGGTCGCGCCGGGCGCCTGCATCTGCTCCGGCTCGCCAGCTGGACTGCTGTGCTCGATCGGCTCAGTGCCCCGCGAGAAGGCACGAGCAGCCACCTGGCCCAGGCCGCGGAGCAGCGTGCGTACTTGACCGGTGCGGAGCGACCTGGTTGGATGAGGGCGACCGAGGAGGAAGGCATGGCGGCGACTGCTGAGGTGGTGATCGTCGGCGCAGGCATCGTCGGCGCGAGCGTCGCCTATTGGCTGACCGAGTTCGGGATGCGGGATGTGCTCGTCGTCGAGCGCCGCGTTCCCGCTTCTGGGGCAACCGGGAAATCCGGGGCACTGGTACGGCTGCACTATCCCAACCCGCACGAAACCCAACTCGCACTCGAAGGTCTCCGCTTCTTCCAGGAATGGGAGAGTCGGATCGGGACCCCCTCGCCCTTTGTCCGCACTGGCTTCCTGCAAGTCGTCGCACCGGAGGATGAGGCAAAGCTGCGCGCGAACGTGGCGATGCAACAGACACTCGGTGTTCCCGTGACGCTGCTCGATCGCGCAGCCGTCGCCGAACTCGAGCCGTGGCGCGAGTTGGGTGAGTTGACCGTCGCGGCCTACGAGCCGGAGAGCGGGTATGCCGACCCGATCGCGGCGACACTGGGGTTGCTCGCCCGAGCGGAGCAGCGCGGTGCCACGCTCTGGCCGGGGACGACGGTCACCGGGGTGCGGCTCGCAGGGGAACGAGTCACCGGCGTCGAGACGACGCGCGGACCGATCGCTGCTCCCGTGGTCGTTCTCGCTCCGGGCCCCTGGGCCAACCGGCTGCTCGCCCCGCTCGGTCTCGACTATCAGTTGCTACCGCGTCGGGTGCAGGTCGTCGTCTTCCGTTGGTCGCTCGAGCCGGCACCCGCGCATTGTTGCGGGATCGATACGGCCGTCGGCTTGTGGTACCGGCCAGAGGGCAAGACGGCGACGCTGGTCGGCTTGGAAGCGGGTGTCCAGCCGGCTGATCCGGACGACTATCCGGAGACGGCCGATCCGAGCTTGGTCGCGCCGGCCAGGGCAGCGATCGCGCGTCGCTACCCCGCGCTGGCTGAGGGGATCGTGCGCGGTGGCTGGGCGGGTATGGTCATGCAGAGTCCGGACGGGCGGCCACTCTTCGGGCCGATTCCGGAGTATTCTGGCTTGTTCGCGTTTCTCGGTGATTCGGGGACGTCGTTCAAGACTGCGCCCGCGATCGGGCGCGCGTTGGCGGAGTGGATCATCTCCGGGTGCCCGTCGCGCGATCTGACGCCTTTTCGCGTGACGCGGTTGGCGGAGGGGCGCCCCTGGATCGATCCGACCGACTATGCCCGGCCTGGTCGGACGGTCTCCCGCTGATGGTGGTTCCACCAGGCGTAGAGGCCGCGCTTGGCCACTTCGACCAGGGCGAGGTAGCTGGTCACCGCGATGGCGAGGAAGAGGAGATAGCTCGGTGGCAGCCGGACGAAGCCGAGCACGCCAGCCAACGGACTGAAGGGAATCGCCAATCCGATCCCGACGATGGCGAGAACGTTCAGGGTGAGGGCCCAGCTCGGTCGCGCTCTCCAGGGGGCTCGTGCGGTGCGGATGACGAACACGACCAGACACTGGGTGACGAGCGATTCGACGAACCACCCGCTGTGGAAGAGTCGTTCGTCGGCGTGGAAGAGCGTCAGCAACACCGCGAAGGTCAGGAAGTCGAAGAGCGAGCTGATGGGGCCCAAGACCAGCATGGCTGCTCGTACGAAACCGATGTCCCAGCGTCGAGGAGAGGCGGTGAGGGTCGGATCGACTCGGTCGCGTGGGATGGCGATCTGCGCCAGGTCGTACAAGAAATTGTTGAGCAAGATCTGGTGCGGCAGCATGGGGAGGAATGGGAGCATCGCTGCCGCACCCGCCATGCTGAAGACGTTGCCGAAATTCGAACTCGTCTCCATCAGCAGGAACGTCATCACGCTGGAGAAGGCGCGTCGTCCCTCCATGATCCCTTCGTGAAGCGTCGAAAGACGGCGATCGAGGAGGACGATGTCCGCTGCCTCGCGTGCGATGTCCACCGCATTCATGACCGAAATGCCGACGTCCGCTGCATGGAGCGAGGGTGCATCGTTGATGCCGTCTCCCAGAAAGGCGACCGTGTGTCCCCGCGCCTTGAGCGAGAGCACGATCCGGTGCTTTTGCGCCGGCGTCACGCGAGCGAACGCGTCGGCTTCTTCGACCAGCCGCTCGAGCGCGAGCGGGTCGAGTCGCTCCAGTTCGCTGCCGAGGACGATCCGTTCAGCGGGCAAACCGACGGCGCGGCAGACGGTGGCTGTGACCAGTTCGTTGTCGCCCGTGAGGAGCTTGACGCGCACGCCATCCGCAGCCAACTGACGGATCGCCTCTGTGGCCTCGGGAAGCGGTGGATCCGCAAAGGCGAGGAACCCGGCGAAGACCAGATCGCTCTCGTCAGGGAGCTCGATCGGGCGTTCCGCTTCCCAGTGGCGCCAGGCGACGGCCAGCACGCGCAGTCCCTCGGCGCTGAGCTCTCGGAATTGGGCTGCAGCCTGCGCCCGCAACGGCTCGTCGAGCGGGTGCACGCCGTCTTCGTCCTCGTAGGCCGTGCAGAGCGGCAAGATCGTCTCCGGGGCGCCTTTGGTGACCAAGAGGGGCACTCGACCAGCGACCTGAACTACCACCGAGACGCGACGTCGCTCGAAATCGAACGGCAGCTCGTCGAGTTTCACGACATCCGCATGCTCGGGGATGTCACGAGCCAGGAGCACGCGATCGAACGGGCTGGCGAGACCGGACTGCGTGCGGGCGTTGAGCCAACCCAGCTGGTAGGCGCGCGGCCAGTCGTGGCCGTGGAGATCGACCGCTGCCACCAGCTGCATCTCGCCGAGGGTCAGCGTCCCAGTCTTGTCGCTGCAGACGATATCGACACTCCCCAGATTCTCGATCGCGGGAAGCGATTTGACGAGGACACGCTGGCGTGCCATCCGGAGGGCTCCCTGGGCGAGCGTGATGGTCACGATCATCGGCAGGAATTCCGGCGTAAGGCCGACGGCGAGCGCGACGGCGAACAGCGAGGCGTCCAGGGGCGGTCGACCGAGCGCGAGCATGACCACGAGCGTCAAGAGGACCAGGAACACGACGGTCCTGGTGATGAGCAGGCTGAAATCGCGGAGGCCGCGCTGGAAAGCTGTCTCGGGTGGGGGTGCTCCGAGGCGAGCGACGATGCCACCGAACAGGGTCTGTTTCCCGGTCGCGACGACCTCGGCGATAGCGGTCCCGGAGACGATCGACGAACCTAAGAAAACCATGTGCGGCGCATGCGGATCGGTGCTCGCTGGGGCCGAGGGATCGGCCGTCTTGTCGACCGGAAGGGATTCGCCGGTGAGTGCTGCTTGCTGGACGGTGAGATGGCTCGCCTCGAGGAGGCGAGCATCGGCTGGAACGAGATCACCAGCGTTCAGGCGAATGATGTCTCCGGGAACCAGCTCCCGACGCGGCAGTTCCTGCCATTGCCCGTCGCGCAGGACCGTCGCAGTGGGTACAAGGGCTGCTTGCAGCTTCTCGACCGCCTTTTGCGAACGATAGGTCTGGAGGAAATCGACGGTCGTGCTGGCCAGGACGATGCTCATGATGAGCGCCGCATCCGTGAACTCACCGAGCAGGGCCGTGATCGAGGCGGCCACCAGGAGCACCACCGTCAAGGGGTCGAGGAAGAGGCGTGCGAACTGCACCAGAGCCCGGCGTCGCTGAGGCGGTGCCGGTTCGTTCGGACCGAACCGGCGCAGCCGATCGGCCGCCGCGCTGCTGCTGAGACCTTTCCAGGGGGAAACGATCGGTGTCGGCGGCCCGCTCATGACTCTCGCCCCAGTCCGGCACTAGCTGGCTGTTCGGTCGAAGGTTGTCCGCGGAGAAACGCGGTGAGCCTCGCGGCGAGGACGGCCAGGCCGAGCATGACCGCGACTGTCCCGCTCCACAGAAGGTGCGCGAGCTGGCGCTCCAGGAGGACTCCGGCGATCCACGCAGCGCCACCCCATCCGATAGCCCAAACGACGCTCGCGAACGCCAGTGCCCGCGCTCGCTGGTACGACGGGGAGAGGGCCACGACGACTGCTCCCGAAGCGGGCATGAAGAGGAGTTCAGCCAGCGAGTAGATGAGCACTCCGATAGAGGCGGCGGCTGCTGTCTGCGGGGTGAGCGCGAACGATGCGTACGCGATCGCCCAGCCGATACCGGTGGCAGCGAAGAGATGACCGAAAGGGCGACCGGTCGTCCAACGGGCGACCGGAACCTGCGCCAGGAGGACCACCAGGGTGTTCACGGCGAAGAGCGCGCCGATCGTGCGCTCGCGGAATCCGGCTTCTTCCCGCAAAAAGGGTGGAACGCTGACCTGAAACTGCGTGAAACCAGCGACGCCGAGCAGCAGCAGGAGCTGGCTCGCCAGAAAGCGGCGATCAGTGAGCAGCCCTCGCCAATCGCCCTGCAAAGCGGTCCCGTCCATGGCGCTCCGTCGATGAACAGGGGGAACCAACCACCAGATGAGCAGCGCAGCGCAGAGAATCCCTGCGGAGCTGGCGAGGAAGCTCGTCCGATAGGCAGCCGGATCGCCTCCGGTCACCAGCCAGCCGCCGAGCAAGCCGCCGAGACCGAGACCGAGCGCGTTGGCTACCCGCTGGAGGCCGAACACTTCGCCAGCCCGTTCCGGTGGGAGGAAAGCAGTCGCCAGGGTATCGGAGGCTGGCCAGTAGACGTTGATGGCGATACCGAACAGGCTCATCAAGCAGAAGAAGAGTCCAGGCGAGCGACCCAGCCAGAGTGTGGCATGGACAGCGGCCATGGCCAGCACGGCGAGCAGCAGGATGCGGTGGGCCCCATAGCGGTCGATCGTTCTAGCCAACGCGAGCGTCGCGACGACGCCGACGACGGACGAGAGCGCGATGCCTGCTCCAGCCAAGCTTTCGCCCAAGCCGACGATCTGCGCGAAGTAGATCATGAGAAAAGGAAGAACCATGCCCCGCGCGAGAAACAGGACGAAGGTTGCGAGGGCCAAGACGAGAAGTCCCCGGGGATAGGATCGCCAGCCACGGTTATCTCGGTCGTACGCGGTCATTCTCGTTCGCTTCGTTCGAGCCTCGCGTATGGGTTGACGGACGAATCGTCACCAGGTTGCTCGACGACGATGGAGCCAGGTGGATGCGCGCGCGACCACGGAAGCGCCGGGTGCACGAGCGGAGATGCACTCACGCTAGCGTGATGAAGGAGAGAGCGCAAGATAGCGGAGCGCGATCCGGTACGATGCTCGCCAGTGGTCTCGGCGACTGAAGAGAGAGGGAGGAAGGGCCATGCTGGTGGATCTCACTCATCCGTTCGCTCCGGACATTCCCATGTTTCCCGGCTTCCCCGGGCCGGAGATCCTGGAATTCAGGACGCGAGGGGAGATGGCACCGCATTATGCCAGCGGAACGACTTTCGTCGTGCATCGCTATGCGTTCGTCGGCAACTCCGGGACGTATCTCGACAGTCCGTTCCATCGCTGGGAGGACGGACTCGATCTCGCAGCGCTCCCGCTCGAGCGGGTCGCTGACGTGCCCGGAATCGTCGTCGACGTGCGGTGGCAGGTCGCTCGTGGTCGGCTGGCCATCGGCGCGGAGCGGTTCGAGGGGCTCCAGCTGGCAGGTCAGGCCGTCCTGGTCTGTACCGGCTGGGATCGCTATTGGGGAACCGCCCGGTACCTGGCAGCCAACCCGTATCTGACGGGAGAGGCGGCGGCATCGCTGGTCGCGGCCGGTGCGGTACTGGTCGGTATCGACAGTTGGAACATCGACGATGTGCGAAACCGGAGCCGACCGGTGCACAGCCAGCTCTTGCGAGCTGGGATTCCCATCGTGGAGAACCTCCGCGATCTCGCGCGGCTGCTCGGCCGCAGGTTCCGCTTCCACGCTGCGCCTATCCCGATCCGCGGTGGCTCGGCGGTGCCGGTGCGGGCCTATGCGTGCCTCAGTGCGACCGAGGCGTGATATCGCGCGGGAGCCCGTCTTGCGACGGCAGCCCCACCAGTTGGCGGAAGCGTGCCCAGAGTTCCTGCTCGGTCTCGATCGTTTCCGACTCGGCAGCCTGGCGTGCCCGCTGCCAACGCTGGCGAAGCACCGTCTCGACCTGCCGCCGTCGTTCGGAAGCCAGGGCGGCAGCGACCAGAGCACCAGCGGCGATGCCGAGCGCGCTCGATGCCAGGAAGCGCAACAGGCGATAGCTCGACGCCATGGTCTCACCCCCCATCGCGACCGCGCAGGCGACCCAGTAGGAGTCCCGCCACGATTCCGGCCAGAAACGTTCCGAAAGCTGCCAATGGCAGGCGGAGGATTGCTGGGCCGGCGAGCTCGCGGACGACCGCGAGTGCGACACGGCCGTCCTCGACTGCGACGCGATCGGCTTGGAGAAAGGCGATCCGTGTGCGCACTGCTCGCACGTCGCGTGCTTGTGCCCAGGCGACGGCGCCGCGCAGTGTCACTGCCCGTTCGGCCTCCAGGTGACGGATCGCGCTCCGGTCGGTTTGGGCGGAACGTGCCTCGACATGATCGGCCCGGGACTGCTCGAGGCGCACGCGGTTACCGCTCAGTTGATTGACTCGACTCTGACGGACGATGACCGTTTGGCCCTCCACCCGGTCGACCTGCAGGCCGACCGCTTCCGTCGCCTCGGTCGGCACGTTTCCACCAGGCTGGCGGTAGACGGTCGTGTGGATACCCGGGCGGTCCTCTTCGCGCATGGCGTACTTCCCCTTCCGGTGAGCTCAGGCTGCTCGCACCCGGGCTGTCTTGGCGATCTCGGCGAGATCCTCGAAGAGATAACGAGTCCAGCGGTCGAACTGCTGGTCACGCCACTCCTCGAGAAAGGTGCGGACAGCCATGCGGGTCTCGGCGGGCATCTCGGACCACGGTCGCGTGACACCCTCGAGTTCGGGATGCTGGGCTGCGAACTCGGCGAGTGCTTCCCGCAGTTCCTGCGTCGCACGCTCCGGCCGTTCGACCAGATAACCGAGTTCTTGCATCTCGGCATCCAGTAGGACGAAGGTCGGGATCGCTTGCGAGCCGTCCGGCCGGCGATAGCGATCAGCGAGATCCTGATGCTCGCTGCGGCGCAGGATGCGTACCTCGACCGTCGGGATCCGGCGTGCCAGTGCGATGACCATGGGCACGAATTGAACGGAGTCCGGACACCAGTCCTCGGTCAAAACCAGGATGAACAACGGCTCCTGCCCGAAGGCAGCCCAATCCCCTGGCATGATGCGCGTGCGGGCGATGTTGGCCTCGAACTGGTCACGGTACTGCTGCATCGTGGCGAGATAGTCGTCCGGTGACAGCGCGGCCTCCCAGCGCTCAGCAGCCGACACCATCGGGAATCACCTCCTGTCGTGCAAGGTCCAGGTCACTGTGCTCGACGAGCCTGCGCAGCGCGCTCGCGGAGTTCCGGAATCACTTCACGAGCGCAGCGTTCCAGTACCGACCACTGCGGTTCGGGTGGCATCGGGAAGACGAGATCGGTGAAGCCCCGTTCGAGATAGGCGAGCGCGACAGTGCGGAAACGCTCGACGCTTTCGAACGGCGGCCGCCAGGTGAAGACCGAGAAGCGGATCGCGTCTGCGGGGCGCCCGGCCTCGCGGGCAGCATTCCGGACGAAGTCGGCCAGTGGCCCGACTTCGTCCGGTTCGCCACGCGTGTTCCAGATATCGGCGTAGCGGGCAGCGAGGCGCAACATACGCGGCTTGAAGGCTCCGACGATCAGCGGAATGCGCGGTTGCTGGATCGGCTTCGGTTCGAAGGGAGCGTCCTCGAACTGGTAAAAGCGACCGCGGAAGGTGACGCGGCGCTCGCGTTGCAACCGGTCGATGACCTGGATCGCTTCCTCGAGCATGGCGATCCGGTCAGCTGTGCTCGGAAATGGGAACGAGTAGGCGCGATGCTCGCGTTCCCACCAACCAGCACCGATGCCGAGTTCCACTCTTCCCCCGGTGGCGTGGTCGAGCGTGACGGCCATCTTGGCGAGGAGGCCGGGGTTGCGGTAGGTGTTACCGCTCACCAGAACGCCGAAGCGCAAGCGCTCGGTCTGGACACCGAGGGCAGCGATGAGCGTCCAGGCTTCGAAATAGGGAGCGTCCTCGTTGTCTGCGGCCATGAAGTGATCGACGACCCAGGCGGTGTCGAACCCGAGTTCCTCGATCCACTGCCACTGGGCCAAGAGTTCGGGAAAGGGACGCCGGTTGCCAGTACCGATTCCGAAGCGGACGACTGGTCGTTGACCGCTCATCCGTCCCGCTCCTCTTCGCCGAACTCCGGAGTGATCGCGTGGCGTCGCCGCTCGTGCTCGGCCAGGGCAGCGATGATCGCCTCCGCGACGCGGACCGCGAACGCGCGGAGTTCGGGTCGCTCAGCGAGCGGTTGGTCCAAGTCACGCAAGAGCAGTTCGAGCAGTTGGTCGCGGTCGAGCGATGGCACGTTGGCCCCCCTCCACTGATCGGCCGTTACCAGTATCGGCCAGGGGGGCCAGCGTGACAAGGCTCAGGCGATGAACGCCCGATCGATGACGCGGCGCACCGGCTCGAAGTCGCGGCGGGCCTCCTCGATCGTCGGCACACCGCTCCCCACCTGACTGACCAGCGAGCTGTAGTAGGTGGCGAAGGTGGGGTCGCTGACCGGCGCGCTCTCGCGCTGCAGAATCCGCAACAGTCGCTCCAACGGACGCATGGTTCGTCCTTCCACTTCCTGCCGTCTCGGCAGCTGGCACAAGGATATCACGATATCGCGATATCGCCAACTCGCGGGGCTGCTTGCCAAGCGAGAAAGGGTCGGCTAGGCTAGGGGGAGACATTTCCCACGCGAGGGATGGGCCGCGCCAGCGATGCGCGCGGGAAGGGAAGGGTAATCGATGCGCAGGAGTCCTATGGGAAACCGGGTACGGTTCGGAGCGCTCCTCGCCCTGCTCCTCGCTCTTGCGATGCCGCTCCTCCCAGCGCAGGCGCAACTCGCGACCGACGGCTGGAGCGGCACGGTCGAAGCGTGCGGGAACGGCTTTGCAACGCAGAACTTCGGCTCCGGCCCGGCCTCGCCACCGCACGGCTCGGGTAGTCTCCAATTTTCGGTCGCAGCAGTGGATGACGGGAAGGTTTGGTCGCAATTCGTGCAGCGAGGAGTCGTCGACACACCCCTGACCGCAATCAGCGAACTCCGCTACTGGACCTTCGTGAGCCGGGGCACCGGCCACGCGCCGCATCTCTTCCTCGACGTCGATCTGAACGGAGACGGAGTGGCCGACGACCGCCTGATCTACCAGCCCGAGCTCAATGGGACGGTCACTCCGCTCACCTGGCAGGAGTGGAGTGCCGCCGGAGGGCGCTGGTGGTCGCAGCGGGGGTTGGGAGGATTGCTGCAGGCTGCACCGGGGCTCCTGACGAGCTATGCGCTCGCTTTTCCCAACGCGCGACTCGCCGCGCCGGAAGGGGGGCAGGGCGGGCTCGGTATCGGCGTCGGTTGTTTGGGCAGTGGGTGGGGAGGTTGGCAGGGAGCGGTCGACGCTCTCGTGTTCCGGGCGGGGACGCTTTCGTTCTTCTGGGACTTCGAGGCCACCGGCGTGGTGACGACCCGCGGAGGCGGAGTACGGGAAGGGCCCACCTTCCGCGACCTGCGTCCGGTACCCTGGTCGACGGTGGCTCCCGGATCGGTGACCATCACCGCGACGGCGACCACTCCGAGCGGCCTGCGCTCCGTCCGCTTGTCGCTCGACGGTCGGGAACTCCCGGTTACGGAGAGCGGTGACCGCAACACCCGGACTGTCAGTGCGCAGCTCACGCTCCAACCCGGCTTTTTCGTCGTCACCGCTATCGCGACCGACGAGTTGGGCCGGAGCTTCACCGTCCAGTGGCAGTTCGTCGTCTCGCCGGATCCGCGAGACAGCTGGTGGTTCAGAGCCGACGGGACACCGCGGCAGCAGCAGATCACTGCTTCCCTGCGCGCGCTCAGCGAAGCCTTCCGCTGGCACTTCTTCGGCTACTCCTGGGACGGCGCCTATCATCCGGAGATGCCGAGTCATGCTGCTCCGGCAGCGACGATCCGCGCCATCAGCCTCTCGCCGGCGCCGTATGCCGTCGTCTCGCCCGCAACGCCGGTCAGGGTCGCAGCGCGGTTCGTGTCCACCGACAGCGCTCTCGATTGGCCCAATATTCGTTTACTGGTAGCTGGAAGGCAACTCGAGGGAACGGCGTGGTCGATCGACTCGGATCGTGACGTGACGGTCTTCAATAATTGGGAATTCCCGCCCGGTGTCTGGCCGGTCATGGCGACAGCGGTCGACCGGCAAGGGCGCAGCTTGACGGTCGTCTGGGGCTTCGTCGTCTCCAACGATGCCAACGAGAACCCCTGGTTCTATCCAGATGGCCGCATGAAAGCCGAAGCGGTGACGCGGACCTTGCGGACGCTGGTCGAGGGCTGGCGCTGGCATACGCGTGGACAGTCCTGGGACGGCGAGCCCCATCCGGAGTTCCCGACGCATGCTACCGGCGTGAGCGGTGCTGAACCGTTGCCGCAGTGGTTCGATGCCCAAGGACGCCCGAACCAGCAAGCGATCAGCGACACTCTCCGCATGCTCGAGCGTGAGTTCCGTTGGCACTTCTGGGGAATCAGCTGGGACGGCGATCGTCATCCCGAAATTCCGACGCATGCCGACTGAGCCGGCGGCCAACGACCGGGGTCGGCGGCCAACCGCCGACCCCCGCTCCGCTTCGTGCGTGGGAAAACGGTTCTACGGACTCAGGCGATAGTTGGGCGCTTCTTTGGTGATGATCACGTCGTGCGGATGCGACTCGCGCAACCCAGCATTGGTCATCTGGATGAAGCGAGCCTTCTGCTGCAGTTCCTGGATCGTGCGTGCACCGCAGTAACCCATCGCGGCTCGTAGACCGCCGACTAGCTGGTAGACGACGTTGGCGAGCGGTCCCTTATAGGGGACGCGTCCTTCGATTCCTTCTGGAACGAGTTTGGCGATGCTGTCCACGTCCTGCTGGAAGTAGCGGTCCTTGCTGAAGGAGCGTGCCTTCATCGCACCGATCGAACCCATGCCGCGGTATTCCTTGAAGCGTTCCCCCTGATAGAGGATCACCTCGCCCGGGCTCTCGTCAACGCCGGCCAGAAGGCTGCCCAGCATGACAGTATCCGCCCCGGCCGCGATCGCCTTGGCGATGTCGCCCGAGTACTGAATCCCACCGTCGGCGATGACCGGGACACCGTACGCGCGGGCGACCCGTGCCACGTCCATGATCGCGGTGATCTGGGGGACACCGACGCCAGCGACGACCCGGGTGGTGCAGATCGAGCCGGGACCGACGCCGACCTTGACCGCATCGGCACCGGCTTCGATCAGCGCGCGAGCGGCTTCTCCCGTCGCGATGTTGCCAGCGATGACGTCGACATCCCAGCGGGCCTTGATCGCCTTGACCATCTCGATGACGGCTCGGGAGTGCCCGTGTGCGGTATCGACGACCAGGACATCGACCCCCTCTTCGACCAGTGCGGCGGCTCGCTCCAGCGATTCTGTCCCGACCCCGACAGCCGCGCCGACCCGCAGTCGCCCGTGGGGATCCTTGGTCGCGTTCGGGTACTGGATCCGCTTCTGGATGTCCTTGACCGTGATCAGCCCTTTGAGAATCCCGCGCTCGTCGACGACCGGAAGCTTCTCGATCTTGTACTTGTGCAGGATCTCGCGGGCTTCGTCGAGCGTCGTTCCCACCGGCGCCGTGATCAGGTTCTCCTTGGTCATCAGATTGGCCACTGGTTGATCGAGGTCATCCTCGAAGCGGAGATCCCGGTTGGTCAAGATGCCGACCAGCCGACCGTTCTCGTCAGTGATGGGAACGCCGGAAATGTGGTACCGCTCCATCACGGCCAGTGCGTCGCGCACCTTGTCGGTGGGGCGCAGCGTCACCGGCTCGACGATCATGCCTGATTCGGAGCGCTTGACCTTGTCGACTTCCGCAACTTGCTCCTCGATCGACAGGTTGCGGTGAATGATTCCGATCCCGCCTTCTCGAGCCAAGGCGATGGCCATGCGCGCTTCCGTGACCGTGTCCATCGCTGCCGAGACGATCGGGATGTTCAGCTGGATGTTTCTGGTCAGGTTGGTTCGGGTATCGACGTCCTTCGGAAGCACCGCTGATTCCGCGGGAACGAGCAGCACGTCGTCGAAAGTCAGCCCGATACCGACCAGCTTCTCGGCTAGGACGTCCTCGAGCGACGGGATCTCGGTTTCGGATACGGGTATCGATTCGGACATGATCGTCATGGTCGGTCACCCCCTGGATTCGCTCGAACTACTCTCGTGCGCCACGGCCAGCGGTTCGCGCGTTGCTGGGAGACCGAGCCGGTCCAGCAACTCGCGACCCAGTTCTGCATACGCGGTCGCCGCGCGGGACGACGGGTCGTACTCGAAGATCGTCTGTCCATGACTGGGCGCTTCTGCCAACCGGACAGCGCGTGGAATCACTGTCCGGAACGCTCGTGTGCCGAAGACGCGTCGCACCTCCTGGACCACCTGGAGGGCCAGCCGGGTCCGCGCATCGAACATCGTCAAAACCACGCCGATGACATCGAGCGGCGGATTCAACCGCCGCTTGACCAGATCCACCGTCGTGACCAACTGGGCGAGCCCCTCCAGCGGGAGGTACTCGCACTGGATGGGGACGAGGATGGAGCGTGCGGCTACCAAGGCGTTCACCGTCAACAATCCGAGCGAGGGCGGGCAATCGATCAGGACAACCGCATACCGCTCGGTGAGCTGGCCGAGCGCCATCCGCAACCGGAACTCGCGCTGATTCGCCGTGACCAACTCGACTTCCGCCCCGGCCAAGATGCCGGTCGAAGGGAGCAGATCCAGTCCGGGGCGGACACTCGGTACGACGACGGCGCTGGTGCGCTCCGGATCGAGCAGCGCGTCGTACACCGTACCCGCGAGGCTGCGGCGCTCCACACCCAGGCTGCTCGTGGCGTTGGCTTGCGGGTCGAGATCGACCAAGAGCGTTGCGTGCCCGTGAAGGGCGAGAAAGGCGGCGAGCTGCACCGCGGTGGTGGTTTTGCCGACTCCACCTTTTTGATTCGCGACCGCGATCACTCGTTCCACGCCGCTCGCCCCCGCCCGCGCGGTCGATATCGATTACTCCAGTGTAGCACGTGGTTCCACGAACCGGACAGCGACCTCGTTCGCCAGGAGGATGCCGCGCCGGCTCAAGCGAAGCCGTTCGCCGTCCCACTCGATGAGTCCGTACTGAACGAGTTCGTCGAGTTCCGGTCCATAGGCCTCGCTCAGTTCGACGCCGTGCCGGGCGCGAACCGCCGCAGCGGAAATCCCGTCGGCGACCAGGCGGAGACCGAGTATCATCGTCTCGACCAGCTCGGTACGGGGATCGATCGACTCCATGTCAGCGATCGGCAGTTCGCCAGCCTCCACGCGCGCGATATAGCGAGCCGGTACGCGCTCGTTGACCGTGCGGATCCCACCGATCGAGCCGTGCGCTCCCGCCCCGATGCCGAGATAGGAGCCGTTACGCCAGTAAATCGTATTGTGTCTCGAACGATAGCGGCTGGCTCGTGCCCAGTTGGAGAGCTCGTACTGGTCATAACCGTGCTTCTCGAGCTGTTCCATCGCCAGTTCAGCCAACTCGGCCACGACGTCGTCGTCGAGGGGACGGAGAATGCCCCGGCGCACAGCACGCTCGTACGGGGTTCCGGGCTCGATCGTCAAGGCGTAGAGCGAGAGATGCTCCGGTTGCCAGGAGAGGACCGTGGCGAGGTCCTGTTCCCACTGGTCTGGCGTCTGACCTGGCCACCCGTAGATCAGGTCGAGGTTGACGTTGCCGAAGCCAGCGGCTCGAGCGGCCCGGTAGGCGGTTACCGGCGTCTCGGGACGATGCGCGCGTCCGAGTACTTTCAGCCCCTGCGGCATCAGCGTCTGGACCCCCAGGCTCAGCCGGTTGACGCCAGCCGCACGATAGCCGGCGAGCTTTTCAGTGTCGACCGTTTCGGGATTCGCTTCCAACGTGACTTCCGGCTCGTCGACCAGCAGGAAGATCGCCGCGATGGCGTCCAACAGCTCGGCGACCTGGTGCGGAGTGAGGAGCGAAGGAGTTCCCCCACCGAAGTAGATCGTGCCGACAGGACCTCGTCCCCAGCGATCAGCCACCAGCGCGAGTTCGCGGCGCACGGCCGCGAGATAGCGGGGGATCAACGGTTCCTGACGGGCGTAGACGTTGAAATCGCAATAGGGGCAGACCCGCCGGCAAAACGGTATGTGCACGTACAGCCCCCACGGTGCCTCGCGGGGCTGCGGTGCAGCGAGTTGGAGCTGTACGGTAGACTCGACGGACGTCATCGATCTGTGATCCAGTCCCTTGCTTTCTGTTGAGTATAGCGAGTCCAGCGATGCTCCTGCTGCCGCACGATCGTGCCGGCGGGACTGTTCCGACCTCAGGTCCAGGATCGTCAATCGCGCCCGAAGGCTGTTCGTCGTCGGTGGGTCAGCAGGCTCTGGAGGAGCCCCAGTGCGGCGAACTGGGTCCAGATCGCGCTTCCACCGAGGCTCACGAAGGGCAAAGGTACGCCGGTGACGGGAAGGAGACCGACGTTCATACCCATGTTCACGAAGGCCTGGAAGAAAAGAAGGCCGGTCACGCCAGTCGCGAGTGCTCGCCCAAAAAGATCGTTGACGAGCAGAGCGACCCGACTGGTGCGCCAGAGCAGTAAGACATAGGCGCCGACGAGCGCGACTCCGCCGACGAACCCGACCATCCCCATGGCATGGGCGAAGATGAAGTCGGTATGCCGAACGCGGAGCAGCCCCAGCTGGCTCTGCAGGCTCCCGGCCAAGCCGTTTCCGAACAGTCCTCCAGTGCCGATCGCGATCTGTGCTTGGATGATGTTGAAGCCTTCGCCGAAGTAGTCGCGCTCCGGATCGAAGGAGACGAGCAGCCGCTCCCGCATATAGTCGTGGAGCACGAAATGCCAAGCGAACAGTGCGATGAACGGGCTCGCGGCGAGAACCGCACCGAGGTGCAGCCGACGCACCGGACTGACCAGCATAACGGTGAGCCAAATCGCGGCGAAGCACCCAGCCGTTCCCAAGTCCGGTTGCTGGTAGACCAGGACCATGGGGACGAGCACGAGGAGACCGGCCAGGAGAAAGTTGAGGAAACGTCGCATCTCTGGCCCACGATCGGCCACGAATGCCGCCAGCGCGACCAGGACTGCGATCTTGGCTGGCTCCGACGGTTGGATCGTGATCGGGCCGACGTCGATCCAGCGGCGAGCTCCACCGATCGTCACGCCGATGAGGTCGACCGCGATCAGGCCGACCAATGCGAGACCATAGAGAGCCCACGCCAGTGCCCTGATGTAGCGCGGATCGACGCGGCTCAATGCGAGCATGAGGAGGAAGCCGAGGAGCATGGCGACCGCTTGTCGCCCGACCGGTCCACTCAGGCGCAGAGGACCTCCGCCGTCGGCGCTCCAAATCGCGACCAACCCGAATAGGCAGAGCACGAGCGCAGTCGCGACGAGTGCCCAATCGAAATGCCGCAGATTGGCTCGCCGCTCGTGACCACGCAAGGTCGTGACGATCGCGTTCATGAGTCCATCCTGGCCTGGCGTGCGTTCCGCTATCCCCAGACCCGAGTATACGCGCAGCAAAGTCTGCGCTGGACTCTCGCAACGCGGACGAGCCGTGCTGGACGGTGACGTCAGTCAGACAACGAGAGGGGTACCGTGGCGCGTTCTCCACCGACGATCGTGAAAGGAGCAACCGGCGACACCAGACTCTTGACACAAGGCGTGGCAGAGGAGTATATATATCTCCGGAAACTGTGCTGAGCCGATCAGTCGAGGAGCCAGGGTGCCTCGGAACGATGCGAAAGGAGGGAGCCATGATGGAGCGCTGGAGCCCGATCGCGGAGTTCGAGCGACTCTGGAGCGAGATGGATCGGCTGATGAGCGAAGCCTTCGGCCGCACGGCTCGACCGTTCTTCGCCCGGACCTTCGCGGCGCGGCCGGCGATCGACCTCTACGACACGGGTGAGGCGCTGGTCGTGAAGGTCGCCGTGCCGGGTGCTCGGCCGGAGGATCTCGAGGTCAGCATCGAGCAGAACGCGCTGACGATCCGCGGCCGGTACGGTTATGTCCTCGATGAGGAAACGGCGAAGCATGCGACCTGGTACCGCCGCGAGATCGGGTACGGCGAGTTCAGCGAGACGCTGACCTTGCCCGCTCCGGTCGACGCGGAGAGCGCCCAGGCACAGGTCGAGCACGGGATCTTGACGCTGACTTTGCCCAAGACGACGGAGGCTCGCGTCAAGCGGATCCCGGTGCAGCAGGCGAAGGCGTTGGCCAGTTCGCTCAACTGAGCGCG
>DAOTYK010000269.1:0-4381 GCA_034434855.1 Thermomicrobium sp. | reverse complement strand
AGATTGTACTTCTCGACCTTCGGAGCGTTCGCCAGAACGGCATACATCGTCGGTACTCCGGGGAAAAAGGTCGGATGCTCGTGGTCGATCGCTTCCAGGATCGCCTTGAGATCGAAGCGCGGGATCAAGACCATGCATCCACCGCTCACGATCGGAAAGTTCATCACCACTGTCTGACCGTAAATATGGAAGATCGGAATGACCCCGAGGACCACGTCGCTGCCGTCCGGTTCTTCGATGTTGCGCGCCCAGGCATGGGTCTGCAGCGTCACCGCGACGAGGTTCCGGTGCGTCAGCATCGCTCCCTTCGGCACGCCGGTCGTTCCGGCTGTGTACTGGAGAACGGCCAGATCGTCCGGATCGCGCCGCACGCTCGGCAGGGACGCTGGCGCCTGCTGGAGGAGCGGCTGCAGCCAGTGCGTCCGCCCGTCTTCCGGGAGCGTCACCTCGTGTCCTTCCTTGCGCTCGCGGAACAAGGTGAAGCCGACCCGCGCCAGCGGTGGCAGATACTCCTTGATGTTCGTCACCACGACATGCTCGAGCGTCGGTACTCGATCGCGCACGGCCTGCACTTTCGGGAACATGAGCGACAGGCAAAGCACGACCTTGACCCCCGCGTCAGCCAGCTGATGGGCCAGTTCCGGCTCGGCGTACAGCGGGTTGCACGGTACGACGACGGCCCCAGCTCGCAGCGCACCGTAATAGCCGATGACGATCTGCGGGCAGTTGGGCAGCACCAGCCCCACGCGATCGCCCGGTTCGACGCCGAGCCGCATCAACGCATGGGCAAAGCGGTTCACTGCCTCGTCCAGTTCCCGATAGTGGATCGCCTTCCCGAAGAAGCGGATCGCTTCCCGCCGCGGGTACCGTCCGGCATTGAGCGCGAGATACTCCGGCAGCGTCGTCTCCGGTATCTCGATCGTCCACGGCACACCCGGCTCGTAATGCCGGAGCCACGGTCGGGCTTCGGGAGTCACTGGTAGCGATTGCGGCAGTTGGCTCGTCGCACCCACGCCTCAGCTCCCTTCTCGCGTCGCGGCTCGCTCGACTTGCCCGTGGCGCGGACATATTGCCGATTACTATAGCGAATCGCGCACCGCGACGCCGCAGTGTCCCCTCCTTCCCATCGCGCGGCACGCAGCCGGTCGGTGCCAGGCATTTCCCAGCCGGTCATCCGGTGTCAGGAGAGACACCCCTGCTCGGCCAGCCGGGTACCCAGCCACAGCGCGACGAGCGGCGGGAGTACCAGGAGCGCGAGGGTTACGAGCAGTGTCCACTCTGGCGCTCCGGGCGATGTAGCCCAGCCGAGACTGGCCGCGAACCCGGTTGCGCCAGCGACGGCGAGGAGCAGAACCAGCGGGCAGCGTCGGAGGAACGCGGCGAGCGACATCCGCGGTGGTCGATCGCTCCCCGCCTCGAAGCCACGGAGCGACGCGCGCACGCGGAAGGCGAGCCAGGCCGCGCTGAGGACCACCGCGCTCGAAACAGCGGCCAGCAACCCAGCCAGACCGACTAGTGCACCGTCCATGGTCGGAAAGAGCGGCAATCCAAGCGTCACCACCAGAGCCAGTGTCACGAGTGCGACGACCGCAGTCACTGCTAGGTCGACGCCCCGGACGTCCAGACGCTCCAGCTCCCAGGCCAGCTGCACGCCCTCCGCGAGCGCACGCTCCATTTCCGGCACGAGCGACGGCGGCTCGATCGATTCGACGCGCGCGTTCCACTGCTCGGCGAGCAGGAACGCCTGGCGGCGAACGGCACGCGACCAGAATTCCCGCGCGAGCCACCAGCGTGAGGGGGGATACACACGGTAGAGCGCGGTCATCGTCCTTCCGTCGTTGTCCGGCCGCAGCGCGAGCGCCCCACGGACGACGAGCACTGACGACCATTTGGCCTGCTCGTCGACGACCGTCGGCTCGATCACGATCCAGCCACCGCCCACAGCCCGAACCCCTCGCTGCTCGCCGAGCCACCGTTCGACCAGCGGAGCGAGACCCTCGCTCGTGTCGTCGGAGCGGAAGCGCAGCGCGATCTGCCAGGGACGCGGGACAGCGGTCGCGCTGCCCCCAGCGATGAGCTGGCGGATCGCCAACCCGAACGGGATCACGAGCGCGCTGACGACCCAGGTGAAAAGGAAGAGCATGCCGAGGTCGGCGTACCGGTCACCCTCGTCGAGTCGTTGCGCGTTGACTGCTGCGAAGAAGAGGAAGGCGGCGAGGGCGAGGACGACATGCCCCCAGGCCAGTAGCCCCCTCAGCGCAATCGCTCGCCAGCGAGCTACGAAGAGCAACGCGCTGGCGAGGGGCGGGAGGAGGATGATCAGCGCAGCCAAAACCCGTTCGCGGCGAGGTCGTGGCTCCACCGCGCACGCTCCGGTCACACAGTTTCGGTCGGCCAGTATTATCCCATCGCACAGAATGCATCGTCACTGGAGCGAGACCCGATGTGCCTGCTTCGACGCC
The DNA here is from genome assembly GCA_034434855.1 of Thermomicrobium sp. Lineage (GTDB taxonomy): Bacteria > Chloroflexota > Chloroflexia > Thermomicrobiales > Thermomicrobiaceae > Thermomicrobium. The sequence goes on along the minus strand of DAOTYK010000269.1, from coordinate 1,919 downwards.
GAGACGCTGCAGCTGTGTGACGCCTGTACCCGCATCGATCCACCGACCGTGCCTGCCGACACGGTAACGTGCCCGTGTTAGACTCCAGCGGGGGGACAGTGACGCCTAAAGAAGGTTCATGTCGCGGGTGGTGAGCGATCGGTATTGCCGTTCTCACAGTGGACTCGCCTCGTCCCTCCACACGGTGAAGTGTTCGGACGACGGGAGAGCCGAAGGAGGGCTAGCGTGCGTGTCGCAGACGCGATTGCCGAGATCCTGAAACGCGAAGGTGTCGATCTCATCATCGGCTATCCGGTCAACGACGTGCTGGAAGCAGCTGCCCGGGCGGATATCCGCACCGTGATCGTCCGCCAAGAGCGCGTCGGTATTCACATGGCTGACGCCATGAGCCGCGTCACCTCCGGGCAGCGGATCGGCGTCTTCGCGATGCAGCACGGCCCCGGCACCGAGAACGCCTTCGGTGCAGTGGCACAAGCCTATGCGGATAGCGTCCCCGTCCTCATCCTCCCTGAAGGCTACCCACGCCCGATCCAGAACCTCCCACCCAACTTCAGCGCTCTCCTCAATTACCGCGAAATCGCGAAATGGGTCGAACAGGTCATCTTGCCAGGTGAGGTACCCAATGCACTGCGACGCGCGTGGACCCAACTCAAGAACGGTCGCCCCCGGCCAGTCGTCATCGAACTCCCCCGGGACCTGGTCCAGGAAGAGTTCTCCAGCCCGATCGACTATCGCCCTGCTCCACGTGTCCGCATCGCCCCCGACCCGGTCGCGGTCGACGAGGTAGCCGCCGTGCTGGTCGCTGCTCGGCGCCCCGTCATCTATGCCGGTCAGGGGGTGCACTATGCCCAAGCGTGGGAAGAACTTCGAGCATTGGCTGAACTCTTGGAGGCGCCGGTTTGCACGAGCCTGCAGGGAAAGAGCGCCTTCCCAGAAGATCATCCGCTCGCGCTCGGCGCCGGCGGCCGCGCCTACCCCGCCACCGTTTCCCACTTCTTGCGCGAGGCCGATGTCATCTTCGGCATCGGCTGCAGCTTCACCAAGACCAACTACGGTGTGCGTATCCCGTACGAGGGCAAGACGATCGTCCACGCGACCCTCGACCCGGCCGACCTCAACAAGGACGTTCCAGTGACCCATGCGCTCCTCGGCGATGCCAAGCTCACGCTCGCCGCGCTCTACGAGGCCGTCAGCGAACGGCTGGGCGGCAAGCCGCGTGGGCGCTTGCCAGAAGTCGTGGCCGAAATCCGGCGTGTCCGTGACGCGTGGCTCGCCCAGTGGATGCCGAAACTCACCTCTGACGAGGTGCCGCTCACCCCGTATCGCGTCATCTGGGACTTGCTGCACACGCTCGAGACCGAGCGGACGATCATCACGCACGATGCGGGGAGCCCGCGTGACCAACTCTCGCCGTTCTGGGTCAGCAAGCGACCACTCACCTACCTGGGTTGGGGCAAGTCGACCCAACTCGGCTATGGACTCGGCCTGGCAATGGGTGCCAAGCTCGCCCGGCCCGACATGCTCTGCGTCAACGTCTGGGGCGATGCCGCGATCGGCATGACCGGGATGGATTTCGAAACGGCCGTGCGCGAGCGTATCCCCATTCTCTCGATCCTCTTCAACAACTTCTCGATGGCCATCGAGATCCCCGTCATGCCGGTCGCCACTGAGAAGTACCGCGCGACCGACATCAGCGGCGATTACGCGGCCTTCGCCCGCGCCATGGGCGGCTACGGCGAACGCGTGACCGAACCGGGGCAGATCGTGCCGGCGATCCAGCGAGCTCTCCGGGCAGTCGAGGACGGCACCCCTGCGCTCCTGGAATTCATCACGGGGAAAGAGCTAGCCATCTCGACGCCGTAGGCCCGCGCGACCAGCGCGCATCCGCGACGCCCTGGCTCTGCCGGCCAGGGCGTCCG
>DAOTYK010000268.1:0-5483 GCA_034434855.1 Thermomicrobium sp. | reverse complement strand
GTTGCTCGCCGACGCTCGATCTCTCGGAGCACACTGGTGACCGCGTCCCAGAGCGGCACCTCGAGGCGCGCGATGACGAGCCGGACTTGATGCGGGGTCACATAGACGCCGGAACCGAGTTGCCGCCGGAGTTCCTCTTGATCGAGACGAGTACCGACGACTGGTCGGATGAAAAGTTCGCCATCACGCTCGATGAGAGAGGCGAGGCCGAGTCGATTCGCCCACAGCCGAAGCTTGGCGAGATCGACCAGCCGCTGGACGGGGGCCGGGAGTGGTCCGAAGCGATCGCGAATTTCCGACACGAGATCCTCGAGCTCTTCATCAGTCCGGATCTCAGCGAAGTGCTGGTACAAGTGCATGCGGATCGCTTCGTCCCCGCAATACTCGCTGGGGATGGTCGCCTCGATCGGCAAGTCGATGGTCACACTCGGCGCCTCATCGATCGGCCGTCCTTCGCGCAGTTCTTGGACCGCGCGCGCAAGGAGTTGAGTATAGAGCTCGAGGCCCACTGCCGCGATGTGACCGCTCTGCTCCGGACCCAAAATATTGCCCGCGCCCCGGATCTCGAGGTCGCGAAGCGCGATCTGGAGTCCGGCACCGAGTTCCGTTGCTTCTTGTATCGCCTCCAAGCGTGCCCGTGCTTCGGCTGAGAGTGGACGCCGGTCGTCGTACAAAAGATAGGCATACGCTCGCTGATGGCTTCGCCCCACGCGCCCACGCAGTTGGTAGAGCTGGGTGAGACCGAGTTGCTGTGCCTGGTCGATGATGATGGTGTTCACCGAGGGAATGTCGACGCCCGATTCGATGATGGCGGTACAGACGAGCACGTCGTATTTCCGCTCGATGAAGTCGATGATGATGCGCTCCAGTTCCTGTTCCGGCATTTGTCCGTGCGCGACCGCGAAACGAGCCTCGGGAACCAAGCTTCTCAAACGCTGAGCGAATTCCAGAATCGAGTGAACGCGGTTGTGAACGACGTAGACCTGCCCACCGCGTGTGATTTCGCGGAGAATCGCTTCTCGGATGACGGAATCCCGTGCCGGCGTCACGAAGGTGCGTACTGGTGTGCGGTCGACGGGTGGAGTAGCGATGACAGAAAGATCACGCACCCCGGACAGCGCCAAATAGAGCGTGCGGGGGATCGGCGTGGCGGTCATGGTCAAGACATCGACGTTGGTGCGGAGTCGCTTGAAGTGCTCCTTGTGCGCGACCCCGAAGCGATGCTCCTCGTCGATGATGACGAGGCCGAGTTGCTTGAACGCGACGTCACGCTGGAGCAAGCGGTGGGTACCGATCACGATGTCGATGGTGCCAGCGCGAAGTCCCTCGATGATCGCTCGTTGTTCGTGCTTGCTACGCAGGCGCGAGAGCATCTCGATACGCACGGGATACGGAGCGAGTCGCTCGCGAAACGTGTTGTAGTGCTGAAGCGCGAGAACAGTCGTCGGGACGAGGATGGCGACTTGATACCCGTTATTGACCGCCTTGAAGGCGGCGCGCAGCGCGACCTCGGTTTTGCCGAAACCGACGTCTCCGCACAAGAGGCGATCCATCGGCCGAGGCCGCTCCATGTCGACCTTTACCTCCTGGATGGCGCGCCATTGATCAGGGGTTTCCTCGTAGGGGAAACTTTCCTCGAGTTCGCGATCCCATTGGGTGTCGGGGCCGAAGGCTATACCGGGTGCGGCTTCGCGCGCAGCATAGAGCTGCAGCAGTTCGAAGGCGAGTTCGCGGACTGCCTCGCGGACACGTCGCTTGACGCGTGACCACTCCGGCGAGCCGAGACGCGTCAGCTTCGGCTCGCCGGCGGGGCTCTCGTAGAGCGTGATCCGATCGAGCTGGTCGACGGGGAGATAGAGGCGATCGTTTTCGGCGTATTCGAGCAAGAGGTACTCGCGGTGCACACCGTTGATCGTGAGATGGACGAGTCCACCATAGCGTGCGATTCCGTGATCGACGTGAACGACGTATGCTCCTGGGACAAGTCGGCTGAGAAGATCGCTCGTCGGCTCAAAGCGACGGCGACCGCGCGGGCGAGGCAACCGGCGCAAACCGAATAGCTCGCGATCGGTCAAGAGGATCACGCGTGCTTCGCGATGTTTCCACCCGCCGGGAAGACGTCCCCGCGCGATCGTCAGAGCTGCGATGTTCGCTGTCTCCTCGTATTGGGAATTCTCGCTCAGAAGGTGTGCCAAGCGGTCGGTTTGCTCGGTCACCAGTGTAACGGCGTAGCCCTCAGCGAGGAAGGGAGCGAGCGCTGCGGGCAGCGTATCGAGCCGTCCTACGATAGCGGGAATGTCCGTCGCAAAACCGAGATCGGATGGTAAGTCGCCGTTCGCGGAGTCTCCCTGCTCGACGGTGCCCAGCCAGAGAATCGGATGAGCTCGCAGCGCAGTCCAGACACGGTCGTCAGGATGATACGGACGACGTAGTCCTCGGGGAAGTTCACCGCTCAGCTCGCTGGTTTCACGGAGTTCTTCCGCTTGCTGAGTCAGTTGATCGATAGTCAGACGAACCGCTCCCGGGTCGACGACGACCACCGGGAACGATCGAGGAAAGCGATCGAGGAGAGAGGATGCTTCCGGGAAGACGAAGGGAAGGGCAAGTTCCGGAAGCGGTACGAGTTCCCCGCGTTCGATCTGCTGGCAGAGTCGTTCCCATTCTTCCCGTACTTCGGGACGGAGTGAGGAGGTATCGAGTCGCTGCAGTTTTCGCGCTGCTGCCTGCACATGGGGTAGAGGAGCTTCACGAAGCGGCAAGAGCATGATCGTAGGGAGGTGATCGATCGAGCGCTGAGTGGTCGGCTCGAAGCGCCGGATCGAATCGATCTCGTCACCGAAAAACTCGATCCGTACAGCGAGGTCGCTGCCAGGCGGCCACACATCGACGATGCCGCCCCGGCGACTGAAGGATCCAGGTTGTTGGACGAGCGGTACTGGTGCATACCCGGATTCGACCAGATAGTCGAGGACAGCTTGCAGTGCCATGTTCTGACCGACCCGCAGCGTGAGCGGGCGTGCCAGGAGAGATTCGTTCGGCGGGAGCAGCTGGAGCAGTCCGCGGGCCGGTGCGACGAAGAGACCTGGGGATGACTCAGCCATCCGCTGGAGAAACCAGCTTCGATCAGCGGCGCTCGCTCGATCCTGTGCGAAGACGTCGTACGGGAGCGTTTCGGGGGCTTGCCAAACCTCGATGGGGATCCCGTGGAGAAGCTGGCCGACGGCATCAGCGAGTTCGTCAGCGTGGGCTTGACGCGGCACGATGACGAGGAGCGGTGTGTCCAAGATGCGTGCGAGGGCTGCCAGGACTGCTGGGCGCGCGGCGACTGGGAGTTCCTCGGCAACGATCGACTGCCCGCTCGCCAGGCGACTGGCGACCGTGCGGATCGTCCGGGAAGAGACGAGTGAGTTCGTGAGACGCTCGATGGTCATCTCGCCAATGGTCGTTGGATACACGACAATACCAAACGCCCCGATCCCGGCCACCGGGCGGGGTATTCGACGCATCTTGTGCAACCATACCATGCTGGAAGAGCGGGATCATGACACGGTCGCGATGGATCACGAGTCGACGAGCTTTTGGTGTCGGTCTCATCGTTGGGGTCATGATCGGCCTCGGAACGGTGCAGCTGATCTTGGAGCGCGATCCGGATCTGGTGCTCCGCGTGGAGCCGCTGGCGAGCCCGACGGCGGTCGTCGTTTACGTAACCGGCGCGGTCGCACGACCTGGGCTGTACACGGTGGGCAGCGAGGCTCGGGTGGCGGAGGTCGTGGAGCAGGCCGGGCCGCTTCCGGAAGCGGATTTGGCGCGCGTCCAGATGGCAGCGCGTCTCCAAGATGGACAAATGGTGGTCGTGCCGACTCGGGCGAGCCCGGATGTCGGTCACGCTCGAGGCGGTACAGCTGGCTCGTCGTCGGAGCCGACTGTTCCAGGCGAACAACCGATCGATATCAATCGAGCCACAGTGGACGATCTCCAACGGCTGCCTGGGGTCGGGCCGATCCTGGCCCAGCGCATCGTCAGTTACCGTGAAACGAACGGCCCCTTCCGTCGTCCCGAACAACTGGCTGAGGTTCCTGGTATCTCGCCGCGCATGGTCGAAGAGTGGGCTGGGCTTATCACAGTGGGAGTGACCAAGTGACCGGCGCGTGGGTGGCGTTCGGTTTCGTGATCGGAGCGGCGGGAGCAACAGTCGGTGTGTTGCCCGCACTGGGCATCGTTGCCGCGAGCGTTGCAATCGCTTGGGGCTTCGCCCGCGATGAGCGTCGACCCCTGGTAACCAGTTTGCTGATCGTGCTGGGATTCGCTCTCGGGCTGGCGCGGTACGCTGTGTGGGAGCCTACGAGCGATCGAGTGGCAGAAGGACAAGGGAAGGTGCTCTGGATCGACGACACTTCCTCGCTTCAGCGACTGGTCGCGTTGCGCGATGACGGTCGACTGGTTGGACTCGAGGTCGACGGTCGGTTGGAACTCCTGCCAGGTGAGCGAATCGCTTGGCGTGGTGAGTACCGGGTCGGCCGGACGCGCCTGGCCGGTGTTCCGGTCACGGGGACGTACTATGTTGCTTCGGAGGATGTTCAGCGCGGTCAGCGCGAGAGTGTTCTGCAGTCCGTGCGGAACTGGGTGCGCTCGACGGTACTACGCGGTGTTCCGGAGCCGAGCGGCTCGCTGGCACTCGGTATCCTGACCGGGGACGACCGCGGCTTATCGCGGGGAACGCGGCAGGTGCTTCGCGAGGTGGGGCTTTCCCACTTGACTGCCGTGAGCGGCTGGAACGTTGCCGTCGTGACGGCTTTCGCCGACGGGTTGCTGTCGGCGCTGCGTGCGAGGAGATGGATCCGGTCGCTCGCGATTTTGACTTTGGTCTGGGGGTACGCGGCGCTGACCGGTCTCGAGCCACCCGTCATCCGGGCAGCAGCGATGGCGAGCTTGTACGTACTCGCTCGCTGGCGTGGCTGGCCCCGTGAGCCGTTGAGCGCGCTCGGATGGGCAGTCGTCCTCGCCCTCATCGTTCGACCCGAATTGCTCGCGTCACTGGCATTTCAGCTTTCGGCACTGGCAACGGCTGCACTGAGCGTCGGGCGGTTGCTCGTCGCTGAACGGAGCTGGGGAGAACTCATCGTGCTGCCGGTGGTCGTGCAGGCGGCGGTGACCCCGTTGCTCCTGGCTCGCTTCGGGACCTATTCGCTGGTGGCACCGCTCGCCAACGTGTTGGTCGAACCGGTGGTTCCCTGGCTCTTGGTCGCTGGATTGATCGCCCTCATCGGCGGCGTGATGCCCTGGCTGGCGAGTGTGTTCGGGGTGCCAGCATGGATCCTGGGACAGTGGATCGTTCTGGTCGGTGACATCGCCGGGCGGTTACCCGGTGGAGCTGGAAAGAGCATGGCGCCGCCGATCGAGTGGATCGAGTGGGTCTATGCCTTGGCGGGAGCGGGCACGCTGGCTTGGATTGACAGGCGAGCGACGGCACCGTAGAATTGCGG
>DAOTYK010000267.1:0-2550 GCA_034434855.1 Thermomicrobium sp. | reverse complement strand
GACGCGCGAGCAGGAGCGCAGGCTTTCGTCGCGGAGTCACCCGGGTGCGTCGGAGGCGCGTGGACCGCCCAGGGTACGATTCCCGGCACTTTCGGCCCGGGCGGGTCAGGCACGCCTGATGCAAAGGGTCACGCGCACGTGAGCCCTAGGAAACGGCGGTCGTGCCACGGATGCGGTGGGTGAGGGGCAGGCCACCGTCACTGCCCCGCTACGCTCGCGCGCGGTAAGGCGTGCCTCGCCGGGTCGCGGCGCAGGAGCAACACGGTTTCGGTTCCCGGCTCTGGTGGGCCAATCGGGTCAGGCGGGCCTCATTCGACCGTGGGCGACGGGGCGCTGGTCGACGCTTGGCAGGCGCCCGTGAGCGAAGGCTCTGTTTTCGCAGGGGTGAGGCGTGCCTCGCCCGTCCACGCCGAGCGGTGCGGGAATCGAACTGCTGTGCCATGGCGCAAGGCTAGACGCTCCTCACCCCTGCTGCGCGCGAGTGCGGTGCCTCTACCACGTTCTCCCCTTAAGCGGGGTCGGAGGCGTCGTCCAACTGCGCTGATCGGCGCGGAACCCGGTTTACCGGCCCTCCCTGCGGGTCTGGTACGCCTGTCCCTCAGGAGACAGTGGTCGTCCCACCACGCCTCTGGACCGAGGGCAGACGACCATACACGACGCGTGCTGGCCTGGGCATTCCTCACCTCCACCCCGCTGGTGCTCGGCACTCCAGGCCGCGTTTTCCTGGTGGGGGCCAGACGTGCGCCGCCCAGCCGCACTGCTCGGCGTGCGGACGATGGCGATCCTAGGCTCGTGCACCGGCGAGAGCGTCGGCAGCGGCCGTGCCGGTTGGTAGCATTGGGGTCGAAGAGGGGGAGTCGGGTGATGGGCGGAACTCTGTCGGTGGAGCAACGCCGTCTGGTCGAAGCGATCGCGGACGCGCTCTACCAGCGGGGGCCAGGTATGGCGTTCACCGGTGCCGGGATCTCGACCGAGTCCGGTATCCCCGATTATCGCGGACCCAATGGGCTGTGGTCGCGGGAGAACCCGACGCGCTTCCGCGATTTCCTGAACGATCCCGAGGTGCGGCGGCGCTACTGGGACCGGCGACGCCAGCGCTATCCCGTCCTGGCCCGGGCCCTGCCCAACGCTGGGCACATCGCGCTCGCGCGCCTACAGGCAGCCGGGTACCTGGACATCATCGTGACGCAGAATATCGACGGACTGCACCAGAAGGCGGGCAGTCCGCCGGAGCGGGTGATCGAGTTGCACGGCACAGCCCATGCCATCCGCTGCCTGGCATGCGAGCTGGTCTGGCCGGCCGAGCGTTTCGATCCCGGTCCGCCCGGAACGATCCCCGACTGTCCCGTCTGCGGTGGCCTGGTGAAGGAAGCCACCGTCTCCTTCGGCGAGCCGGTGCCGCGCCGGGTCCTCGAGCGTGCGCTGGCGCTGGCCGAAGCGACGCCGGTCATGCTGGTGATCGGCACGTCGCTCAAGGTCGTGCCGGCGGCTCACGTGCCGCGGCGCGCAGCGCGAGCGGGGGCCTTCGTGGCTATCGTCAACGACGAGCCGACGCCGCTCGACCGGGAAGCGGCAGTCGTCCTCCGAGCCCGGGCCGGGGTCGCGCTCGCCTACCTCGCTGAACTCCTGGTCGGTGCGCCGGCCGACTCCGCTCGCGAACGCGCGAGCTGAGCCACCAACCGAGCCCGGCGAATATCCAGCCGTTCCCGCACGCGACCGGTCGCGCCGGGACACCAGTGGACGATTGCACCGTCCAGCGACCGAGCGTTCGGCTGGCTCGAGGAGTCAGCGCGAGCTCTAGTCGAGGTGCGCCATCCGCTCCGAACCGAGACGTGGAGGTACAGCATGACGACAGCGATCCGACGGACTCTCGGGCTGGTGCTCGGCCTCTGGGGGACGTGGCTGTGGGGCTGGGCCTGCTGGTCGCTCGCGACCTGGTACGGCGAGTACGGGGGAGACACCGAACTCCGGATCGTCGCTGCCTGGTTCTTGGCGCTCGGCCTACCGCCGTTCATCGCCGGTGTCGCGCTCTGGCGGGAATGGAAGGCGTTAGCGGCCTGGGTGGTGCTGGGGTGCCTGGCCCTCATCGCGTTCTGGATCCAGCAGCTGTCCTGGTTCAGCGTCGCGCTCGTCAGCGCACTTCGGACGGGTAACTGGAGCGACGCACTGGAGAGCCTCGTCGCCTGGCACTGGTTCGAAGGGACCGCTGTGCTGCCTCGTCGATGGAGCGACCTCGGGAGTTGGTTCCTTTGGTTCGCCTGGGGACTGTGGAGCCAACTGCTCGTCGCACTCGTCGCATTCGTTCGGGCACTGCGCACGGGCCTGGCGGGGAGCCCTCCCCGCCGGCGCGCGACCGCCGCTGCCTAGCGGCGAGCCGGGCCGACCGGTCGGGAGCAGCGCCCGGCGCTCCTGCAACCGGTCGAGGCTCAGATCGTCCCGAACCGGTCCTGGATTTCGTTCTCGCGCGTGTCACCGGCCAGGAGCAGCGGTGTCCGCTCGGCCTGATAGCGGTTGCCGACCAAGCGCGTCCGCGTGGTGTGGAGCAGGACG
>DAOTYK010000266.1:0-2532 GCA_034434855.1 Thermomicrobium sp. | reverse complement strand
ATTCAGGCAGCGATCGTCCCGACCGATCTCCAGGTCCAACTGGCCGGGGCTCCAGCCTTCTATGCGGACTTAGAGCGTGTGACCGAGCGCGATCTCCGGCGGGCTGAGCTGATCGCTTTCCCGTTCGCGCTGGCTGCTCTGCTCTTCGTCTTCGGCAGTGCTGTCGCTGCTGCAGTTCCCCTCTTCATCGGTGGCGTGACAGTGGCCCTGGTTCTGGGCATCGTCTATGGATTGACGCACCTCACGGAACTCTCGATCTTCACGCTCAACGTTGCCTCTCTGCTCGGCCTGGGCCTCTCGATCGATTACTCTCTGTTTCTCGTCAGTCGCTTTCGCGAAGAACTCGCAACGCAGGACCCCGCTGATGCTGTGGCCCGCACGACGGCGACTGCCGGGCGAGCGGTCTTCTTCTCCGGACTGACGGTCCTGATCGGTCTCTCCGGTCTCGGCTTCTTCGAATTCCTCTTCATGCGGTCGGTCGGCATCGCTGGCATGCTGGTGGTGCTGGTTGCCGTGAGTGCCAGCTTGACCCTCTTACCCGCTGTTCTCGGTATCCTGGGCCACCGGATCGATGCACTTCGTGTCATTCGTCGTGGTACCGAAACGGGTCGCTTCTGGCACTGGATCACCGCGTTCGTCATGCAGCGTCCCTGGCAAGTCGCGCTACCGGTCATCGCCTTCCTGGTTCTCCTCGGACTTCCCTTCCGTCACGTCGAACTCAGCTCGCCCGATGCGACCATTCTGCCCACCTCGACCCCCTCCCGCCAGGCATTGGAGACCTTTCGCCGCGCGTTCGGCGATGGGGAACTCTCACCGATCGTCATTGCGGTCGAAACCGAGCGTCCCGTCAACGATCCCCAGACACTGGCTTCCCTCTACGACTTCACTCGCCGGCTCGCGGCGGATCCGCGGGTGACCAAGGTCACCAGCATCGTGACCATCGACCCGCGGATCAGCCTGGCCCAATACCAGCTCCTGTACGCTGATCCGGAGCGGATTCCCGAGCCACTGCTGCAGCGCGTGTACCGGGAGCTTGCTGGGGATCATCTCACAGCGGTTTACGTGTACACCGACGCACTGCCAGCTAGTGATCGCGCGAAGGCTCTCCTGCATGACATCCGCGCGATGGATCCCGGTCCAGGGTTGAAGCTCTGGGTCGATGGCGGCACGGCGGAAATCGTCGATGTCGTCGACCGAATGTACAGCGAGTTTCCCTTGGCTGCGATAACGGTCATTCTGGCGACCTACATCGTACTCTTCCTGCTTTTGCGCTCGGTCTTCCTCCCGTTCAAGGCGATCGTCCTAAACGTTGCGAGCCTCACGGCGAGTTACGGTGCACTCGTTTTCGTGTTCCAGGAGGGACACTTCAGTTCGCTGTTGCGCTTCTCGCCCCTCGGATTTACCGAGGCATCCTTGCCGATCGTAATGTTTTGTATCCTCTTCGGCGTTTCCATGGACTATGAAGTGTTCTTGCTGAGCCGGATGCGGGAATCCTGGGACCAGACTCGGGACAACCGTTTAGCCGTCGCCACTGGGCTCGCCCGCAGCGGTCGTATCATCACGGGTGCTGCCCTCATCCTGGTCGTCGTCGCGGCCGCCTTCGTGACCGCCGATGTCGTCTTGATCAAGGCGCTCGGATTGGGGATCGCGCTCGCGATCGCGCTGGATGCCAGCATCGTGCGCACGTTGCTCGTCCCCGCCACGATGCGCCTGCTCGGCGAATGGAACTGGTGGGTTCCGCGCCGCCTCGCGCGCACTCTCGACACGGTACGGATCGGACACTGAATGCGCCGGCGAGCATTTCTCGCGACCCTTGCCTTCGGACTGCTGACTTGCCGAGACGCCAATGAGCAGCCAGCGCAGGAGCGCACGGCCACTCCGGTAACCAGCCCGCGACCATCTAGCCTCTTCCTCACCCCACCACCAGCGCCTGGCCCAGTCGTGTTTCCGCGTGATTTCGGCTCCCACGATGTTTTGACCGAATGGTGGTACTACACTGGCCATCTTCGATCGGCGGCCGGTGAGCGGTTCGGCTTCGAGTTCGTCATCTTCCAAGTGCAGCGCTTCGGCTATCCTGTCGTCTATGCTGCGCACGCTGCATTGACCCTCGTCGATCGACAGGCCTTCCTGTGGGACGAACGGTTGATCGCTCTCCCGCAGCGTCACGAGAGCTGGCCACTCGTGCTCGCCGTGGCGGATTGGACACTGGCCAGCGATGGGGAGACCGATCGGATCTCGGCCCGCAGCGGATCGTTCGGCTTAACTCTGGAGCTCCAAAATCAGCGTCCACCGCTCCTGCATGACGAGGATGGCTACTTTTCTTGGGCACCGGAGACTGGTTCCTACTACTATTCGCGTACACGGTTGGCGACCTGGGGCGTCGTTTCTGTCGGTGATCACGACGTCACCGTTTCGGGCCTCGCGTGGAACGATCACCAATGGGGCAACTTCCTCCTCGGAGCAGGCGGTTGGGATTGGTTCGCCATTCAACTCGAGGACGGCACCGACCTCATGCTCTGGCAATCGCGTGAT
>DAOTYK010000265.1:0-3099 GCA_034434855.1 Thermomicrobium sp. | reverse complement strand
CGCACGATGACTGCCGGACACCCCTCGGTCTTTCCCATGACCAGCTCAGCTGCCGCGGCTAGTTCATCGGCGATCGCGATCACGGTCACCCGGAGTTCGTTGCCGAAGGGGTCGCGTTGCCCCCGATAGTCGCGCAGGGGGCGCATGCCCGCCACTCCGATCGCGACGTTGACGATCCCGTTGCGCCAAGCCCGACCGAAGGTATCGGACACGATCACCGCCGGGGTCCAGCCAGCTCGTTCGCCCAGTTCCTCTCGGATCCGGGCGGCCGAGCGATCAGGATCGAGCGGGAGCAGTGCAGCATATCCGGAAGGAACGTTGGAGAGATCGACCCCCGCATTGGCGCAGACGAACCCGTGGTGCGTCTCAGCGATGATCAGTCCACGATCCATCCGGACGATCCGCGCGCTTTCGCGGAGCACCAGCTCGATCTGGCGCGGATCGCGCTCCCATCGTTGCCCCAAGGTGATCGCGAACGGTGAGGGCTCGATCTCGGCCAGTGCCACCAGGCGCCCCTCGGCTTTGGACACGAGTTTCTGGGTAACGACCAAGACATCTCCCTCTTCACCGGTGAGGCCACTGGCTGCCATGCCGGTGAGGACGAGCTCCGCGACCGAGTCGCCCGGACGGGCTTCCGGAATCCTGCGGATCGGGATGAGGCGCACCTCGTCGGTCATGGTTCAGGCTCCCGCAAAGCCATGCGCGAGCACTCGCTCGATCCGCAACAAGAGCGTCACCCGCCGTTGTGCTCGGAACTGTGGGATCCAGGAACGAGCTTCCTCCTCCCCCACATAGCGGACCGCCAGATGGGCGATATCGGCCTGTGCCCGCTCCTGGTCCTCGATCAACTCGACACGCCCGACCACCGTCACGTAGCGGTAGCCATCAGCGATGCAGAGAGAGGCACGTGGGTCGCGCCGGAGATCCTCCAGCTTGGCGCGACCGACGGCGGTATTCATGAGAATCGTCTCCTCGTCCAGCACGTCGTACCACATGACCGATTGGCGCGGGAGACCGTCTGGCGCGATCGTCGCCAGCACCGCGAAGCGCGGTGCGAGCAGGAAGTCGCGGAGGTGTTCTGGAATCACGCCCACCGTTCGTTCCTCCCTCACCCGTCCATCGACCGACCCCGAGCATGATACGCGAGCGAGTCGGTTCGGTATGCCTATTCGTCTTTTCAGCCTCCGTTCCCTTGCTGAGCGGTCGGTCGACTTGCCAAGATTACCGAGCGAGGTACTGGTCATGGAAGCACAGCTGACTCCCAAGACGGTCGCTCTGGATGGACTCCTGCTCTTCGTCCTGGAAGCGGGCGAAAACCGCCTTCCCTTGCTCATCTTCCACGGCTTCGCGTCGAGCGCACTCGCCTGGACCGAGGTCATCCGAGCACTCGCCCCACAACGCCGTGTGCTGGCCTATGACCGACCTGGCTTCGGACTGACCGCCGTGACCAGCGACACGTGGCATGGGCTGGACCCATTCGCGCCTGCTGCGCAGATCCCGATCGCTCGCGCGCTCGTGCAGCACCTCGGACTCGGACGGTTCGCGGTGCTCGGCCACTCGATGGGAGGTCGGCTCGCGTACGAGCTCGCCAGAGCATTACCCGATCAGGTCGCCGCCTCGATCCTGGTGGCACCAGCCTGGGAGCGACCGCATGCGCCGCGTTTGGCTCGCTTGGCCCGTCAGCCGCTGGTGAGCCCACTCGTGCGGAGCGTGCTCCGCCTGGGTAGCCCGCTGGCGCTCCGGTATGCCCAACGCCGAGTCTGGGCGAATCCACCACCGAAAGGCCGCGAGGAACTGGCGTCGGTCGCCGTCAGCCTCGCCGGATGGGACGAGCGACTCTGGCGGGTGACGCTCGCGACGCTGGCCGAGTCGTCTGCCGAGCGGCCGGAACAGGCACCGACGGTACCGACGCTCGTCGTGCTCGGCGAGCAGGACCGGATCGTCTCCAACGAGCGGACCCTCCAGCTCGTCGCCGACTGGCAGGCGGCTGGTGCGGTCGTCCGCGTGGAACGCTGCGCGTCGAGCGGTCACTTACCGCATGTCGAAGAGTTCGCCCGCTTTGTCCAAATCGTGGAGCAGTTTCTCGGGGAGGTCGAGCATGCCGAGACTCCAGCCAGGTGATCGGCTGCCGGAATGGCAGGCCGTTACGCTCTCTGGCGAGCCGGTCGGCAGCGGAACGCTGCGTGGTCGTCCAGCAGTCATTGTCCTCCTGCGCGGCTTGCGTTGACCCTATTGCCGACGGCACCTGGCGCAGTTGCGCCAGCACTACGACGAATTCCGCAAGCGGGATGTCGAACTCGTCGCGATCGCTCCCGATGGACCGCGCTCGCTCGCCCGCTTCTGGGAGCAGGAAGGGATGCCGTTTCCGGCGGTAGCCGACCCGGAGCACCGGATCGCCGACCTTCTCGGCCAAGAGGTGCAGCTCCTGAAGCTGGGACGCATGCCCGCGGTCCTGGTCGTCGATGCGGACGGCGTCGTCCGAGCGGCCTGGTACGGCCAGTCGATGCGGGATATTCCGCGTATGGAGGAGGTCTTCGCGGTGCTCGACAGCCTGAGCGCAACCGCCTGAGACCGCCTGCCGAGAAGCTGGTCAAAGAAAACGGTCGCCGGGCTTTTGCTCGCTCGATCGAGGCGCGCCGACTGATCGGCATCGAGCGCCGAGTCAACACGCGGCCACGCGACCGAACGAGCGTGAACCATCCCTCGATCGGGTGATGGCGCACGACCGTGCTCGCCTATCGTCCATGCGCATCCGACTTGGTCGGGTCCGTGTTCGAGGCAGCTACAGTTCCCGATTACCAGCGATCAGATGGACACTCCGTCGGTTCCTGCGCCGATCGTCAAGACGGTGCGGGGATGTCCTCGAGCAACTGACGCAGTGCTCGCAGGGCGGTCAGGAAGGCGGTCCGCCCCGTGAAGCCCCCGTGCGATCCAGCGATCAGGAGGTGAGGCTCCAGGGAGAGGTAGCCGCGATAACCGCGAATGGCGAGCGCAGCGAGCGTTTCGGCGATTTCGCCATCGCCAGCACCGGCGACCGTCACTTGTCCGGAACCGAGCACTGCATCTTTTACATGAACGTGTGCGATGAACGGTGCGAGC
>DAOTYK010000264.1:0-2463 GCA_034434855.1 Thermomicrobium sp. | reverse complement strand
ATCATGTATTGCACCGGTGACGTGTGCGAGTTCCATATCGCGAACGTCCGGCGTGACAGCCTCGAGCGAGTTACCCAACCACGGTTTGGTTACACCATACGGCTCGGCAAGCGCTGGCTGGAGTCGGATGGGAGACCCGCGGAGGCCCATCCGGCGACCGAACTCGAGCTGACCATAAACGGGGCGACCCGCCTTCGGCTGCACTGCCAGGCTGGGCCGGGTGCAGACCAAATGTGCGGGACTGTCGTCGTCCCACGGCAGCCGACGAGTCTCGACGTCGTCGAGCCGAGCGCACCCGAAGGGTGGGCAGTGATCGCGCAGGGCGAGTTCACCTGTCAAGAAGAGTCACGACTGTGCGAGGGGACCGTGGTGAATCAGCGTCGGCAGACCAGTCCCGGCCTGCCAGTTAGCGGGGACGACGACCTCGTCACCAGCGATGTCAGCGACCCCGAGTTCGAATGGAACGATCCACCGGTCACCGACTTCGCTCAAGCGGGACCAGCCGGCACGGGACAAACGCCACCACCGCGACCGGCGCCTTCATCGACCGAGGTTCCTGCCGGTCACGAGTCGGCGTCACCAGCGCGCGAGGACGTTTCGACCACTGCGAGTGGGAGCGACGTGATCGCCGCGGGCCAGGGGCAGCTGCTTCCGGGGAGCGAGCAGGCTCACTTGCCTCAAGTACTGCCGCGGACCGGCGATTCGTCCAACCGGCTCGAGCCTTGGAATCTCGTTCTCCTGACGTGGGGCATCATCGTCGTCGGGATTGGGTTATTCCTCCGCGCACGGACCGATCGGTGGCGGGTGTGACAGGTCAGTCGAGCCGACTGCACTGTTCGCACGCAACTCCAACTCGAAGTGCGTATCGGATCAGGGGATCCTGCTCCCCGTCCACCGGTCGTGAAGGATCATCACGCGAAGCAGCTCGGGGCCAACAGCGCTCTCGAGCGGGTAGGATACTGCCGCACGGCACGGCGTTCGTCACGCGGATGGCGGATCGAGCATGCGCGGCCGCTCGCAGGAGGAGCCGAGCAGCACGGAGGCGAGCCTGCGACCTGGTGGGATCGTTCCAGCCGCGGGGCTCCAGGGGGCGACCGTGTCGTCGACCGCCGGGCGTTCGCCGTAGGATCAGCAAGCAGGCAGTTGCCGCTCGCGGCGACCTAGCCTCGTACGAGCGAGATCATGGTTCGGACGGTCGGCCGGAGAGAACGGCCTCGACCGAGCGGCCCGACTCCTCGACATGCTGGCGCATGAGCTGTTCGGCCCTTTCAGGATCACGCTGCTGGAGGGCTTCCAAAATCGGCTCGTGCCGGGCGACCAGTCCATGGATGGCACGCCGATGAACGGAAAAGGTCAGAAAGGTGATCGTCGCGAAGCTCAAGCTGGTCCAGAACTGCTGGATCAGGCGATTCCCCGAGGCTTCGACGATGACGCGGTGGAAGGCGACATCAGCCTCGATCGCCATCGCCTCGTCACCGAGCTGGATGGCTTCCCGCATGCGGTCGAGCTGCTCTTCGAGCGCAAGGAGCTGCTCGGTTGTGATGCGCGTGGCCGCCGCACGTGCGGCGACGCCCTCGATCGCCGCTCGGATCGGATAGATCTGGAGGAGCTCTTCGGGCGTGAAAGCGCGGACGCGCGTGCCGCGAAACGGCTCGCTGGTGACGAAGCCGAGGAGTTCGAGGTCGCGCAGTGCTTCGCGGACCGGAGTTTGGCTCACGCCGAGATCCTGCGCGATCCGCGTCTCGACGATCCGGTCACCCGGCTTCAGTTGGCGGCGCAGGATAGCATCGACGAGATACCGCTTGATCTCCTCGCGTAGGACTCGTCGACCCACGGGCCGGGATAATGGGTCAGGGCGTCGCCACACTCCAGGATCGCCCATCAGCGGTCCTCCCCGCGTCGCACCAGGAGTCGAATTCTGAGAATCAAGGTAACCGCCCCGCTTGCCTACCGTCAAGTACACGGCACCGAGTTTCTCCTCATTGCATCGCAACACGTAGCCTCGCCAGAGGACTGGTACGAGACTAACGTACAGCCTGATGGACAAACGCCGGGGGATGCTACTCATTCTGGGGTACGTGTGATCGATCCGGGCACGATCCGTGCCATCGGGTAGAGATTATCAGACACGACACATGGTCGCGTAGTGGTACACCTGCTGTCTGATGGACCTCGTCCCATAGCGCGAGGCGTGTCCTGACGCGCTGTGAGCAGTCGGTGACGGCTGGCTGCTCCGAGGTCTTCTCACTTCGCGGCACTACCCCATGATGGAAATATAACGTCCGGTGCCGACTGGGCTAGCTGACACTCTCGCTGCCCACGGCTTCGAGGAAGGGGAGAAGAGATGGTCGCTCTACGGCGGATCCAGCATGTCTCGATCACCGCGCCGCTGGACGGTGCCGAGCGTGCACGCGCGTTTTACGGTGGTGTGCTCGGGCTCCGCGAGAAGCCGGTCCCCGAGAC
>DAOTYK010000263.1:0-10593 GCA_034434855.1 Thermomicrobium sp. | reverse complement strand
CTTAAACTTTTTTCCGCTCCCGCACGGGCAGGGATCGTTGCGGCCGACCTTTTGCTTCTTGCGTGCTGGACCCGCACCGTCACCACCGCGGTTCGGCGTCCCGACCTGCATGACCGGCCGCTGCAGTGCCGGTGCCAACTGGACGCGGTAGATCAGTCGAGCCACGTCGTACTCGATGTTTTCCAGCAGCTGCTGGAACATTCGGTAGCCTTCACGCTTGTACACGACCAGCGGGTCGAGCTGACCATAGGCCTGCAGCCCAACTTCGTGACGCATGTGCTCCATCTCGGTCAGGTGCTCGACCCAGAGCCGATCCATCACTTGCAAGAGCACCAGCCGCTCGATCGCTCGCATCGTCTCGGAGCCGAACTCTTGCTCGCGTCGCTCGTAGCGAGCCAGAGCTCGTTGCCAAAGGAGCTCGGTCAGTTCGTCCTCGTCCCGTTCTTCGAGATCACGCGGTGTCAACCCATCGGGATCACCCACGATGCCAGCGAAGGCACGGAGGACCGATTCCGGATCCGGCTCGTCTGCCGACTCGAAAGCCTGCTTGACCGCCTTCTCGAGCTGCCGGCGCACCATGCCCAGCACGTGCTCGCGCATGTTCTCGCCCATGACGATCTTGCGGCGGTCACCGTAGATCACCTCGCGCTGCTTGTTGATGACGCTGTCATACTCGACGAGGTGCTTGCGGAGATCGAAATTGTACCCCTCGATCTTCTTCTGGGCTTCCTCGATCATGCGGCTGACGAGTGGGCTCTCGATCGGATGCTCGTCGTCCATCCCGAGCTTCTCGAGAAGTCCCTGGATCCGCTCCGTACCGACTCGCTTGAGCAGTTCGTCTTCGAGCGAGACATAGAAACGGCTCGAGCCCGGGTCACCCTGGCGTCCAGCACGCCCACGCAACTGGTTATCGATCCGACGGGCTTCGTGTCGCTCGGTACCGATCACATGCAGGCCACCGAGCTCAGCGACTCCCGGCCCGAGCACGATGTCGGTCCCCCGGCCCGCCATGTTCGTGGCGATCGTCACTGCGCCGCGTTGCCCAGCCTTGGCAACGATCAGCGCCTCGCGCTCGTGATGCTTGGCATTCAGGACCTCGTGTGGAATCCCCTTGCGCTTGAGCAGGTCGCTCAGGTACTCGCTCTTCTCGATCGAGGTCGTGCCCACCAGGACGGGCCGGCCGATCGCGTGCATCTCCTCGATCTCGCGCACGACCGCGCGGAACTTCCCCTCCTCTGTGCGGTAGATCACGTCCGGGTAATCGACGCGGATCATCGGCTTGTGTGTGGGAATGACCACAACCTCGAGGTTGTAGATCGTCTGAAACTCCTCTGCCTCGGTCGCCGCCGTACCGGTCATCCCGGCGAGCTTCTCGTACATCCGGAAGTAGTTCTGGTAGGTGATCGTCGCTTGCGTGACCGTCTCTTGACGGACTCGCAATCCCTCCTTGGCCTCGATCGCCTGGTGCAACCCCTCGCTGTAGCGGCGGCCCGGCATCATGCGCCCCGTGAACTCGTCGACGATGATCACCTCACCATCGCGCACGATGTAGTCACGGTCGCGGAGATACAGCTCCTTCGCTTTCAGCGCCTGCTCGA
The DNA here is from genome assembly GCA_034434855.1 of Thermomicrobium sp. GTDB lineage: Bacteria > Chloroflexota > Chloroflexia > Thermomicrobiales > Thermomicrobiaceae > Thermomicrobium. The sequence continues at coordinate 8,995 of DAOTYK010000263.1, read as the reverse complement.
GATAGTGCACCGCATCCGAATAGCGATCGTCGTAGAGACTGTGTCCCTCCGGAATCCCCAACAAGCGCTCGACCCGATCGATGCCGGCCTCGGTGAGCGTGACGGTCCGGTACTTGAAATCGACTGTGTAATGGACGTCGCGGCGTAGCTGACGGGCGATCTGCGCGAACTGGTAATACCGGTCGACCGTCTCGCGCGCTGGGCCGGAGATGATGAGCGGCGTCCGCGCCTCGTCGATCAAAATGTTGTCTACCTCGTCGACGATCGCATAGTAGAGTTCGCGCTGGACGATATCTTCCGGCCGATACACCAGGTTGTCGCGCAAGTAGTCGAAGCCGAATTCGTGATTCGTCCCGTAGGTGATGTCAGCTAGGTACGCTTCGCGCCGGCTGACCGGTCGCCAGTGGTTGAGCCGGTCATCCGGGCTCGGATCCGGCTGGGTATAGCTCGGATCGTAGATGCCCGAGAACTCGTGCGCGATCACGCCAACCGTGAGCCCGAGGAAGTGATAGATCGGACCCATCCAGCCACCACCCACGCGCGAGAGATAGTCGTTCGGCGTGACGAGGTGGCAACCCCGACCCAAAAGAGCGTTCAAATACAAAGGCAAGGTCGCGACGAGTGTCTTCCCTTCGCCCGTCTTCATCTCAGCGATCTTGCCTTCGTGCAGCACGACACCAGCCATCAGCTGGACATCGAAATGCCGCATCCCCAGCGTTCGTCGAGCAGCTTCGCGGACTGTCGCGAACGCCTCGACCAAAATGTCGTCGAGTGTCTCACCGTCTTGCAGGCGCGCCTTGAACTCGTCAGTCTTGGCCCGCAGCTCGGCATCGCTCATCCGCTCGAACTCGGGCTCCAGCGCGTTGATCTCGTCGACGATCCGGCGCAAGCGCTTGAGTTCGCGCTCGTTCGTGTCGCCGAAGATCTTTTTCAGCACGTTGCGCATCGACTCGTCTCCCACGATCGGTCTGGCGGATGCGTTGACTGCACCCGTACCCGTCAAGTCTACTCCTCGACCGACGGCACTGACGAAGGACTCCGACAAACCGGACGCAGGGAGGAAAGGAAACGCGCGATGACCGGGAGGTGCTCGGTTCTCGATCGCCTGCTCCCGCTGGCTCATCGCAGCGAACTCATCGTAGCCGCTTTGGCCACCCACCTCGCCTTCAACGTCGTGGCTGCACTGGCCTTCCGGCTCGCGGCACAGAGCAGTAGCTGGTTCACGTTCCTTCTTTGGCAAGTGATCGGCAATCTCGCCGGGTTCCTCACCGTCTTAGCTCTAACAGTCCTGCTCCGCCTCGTTCCGCTATCGGTCGCTTATCCGATCACAACAGGTCTCTCGGTTATCGCGGTGCAGGTGATCGCTGCGCGTCTCTTGCTCCACGAATCCCTTCCGCTGCGTGTCTGGTTCGGGACGATTCTCATCGTCCTCGGTATCCTGTTCGTGAGGGCACGGATCTGAGCTCATGGCTACAGCGAAGAGAAGTCAGCGACCATCACCGTTCGCCGAGCGGGTCTACGCCTTAGTCCGGCGTATCCCGCCGGGTCGCGTCACGACCTATGGGCGTATCGCTCGCGCGGCCGGGCTCACTCGATCAGCACGAATGGTCGGTTGGCTTCTCCATGAGGCCCCGCCCGATGTCGCGGCCGTCGCCCACCGGGTCGTGAACCGCAACGGTGAACTCACTGGCGGTTGGGCCTGGGGACACCCGAGCGTGATGCGGGCGCTTTTGGAAGAAGAGGGAGTCACGTTCATCGACGAGTATCGTGTCGATCTCTCGCGTCACCTCTGGGAGCCACCCCTCGATCTCACGGGCGAAGAAGGGTGAGCGCACCACCCGTTCGATCAGGCATCGCTCGCGGCCGGCTCGGGCTCAACCTCCACCGACGAAATGGACGACCTCGAGCACGTCCCCGTCGCGGAGTTCGCAGTCCTCGTACCGCTCGCGCGGTACGATCTCACCATTGCGCTCCACCGCGACCAGTCGCGGGTCGAGCCCGCGCGAGCGGAGGAGATCGGCAATCGTGCGCACGCCGTCCAGTTCGACACGCTTGCCGTTTAACGTCACCCGGATCGTCATGCTCCTTCCACCCTGTCCAAGGCTGCGCGAAACGCGTGCACCGCAGCCACCTGATCGGCAGCCGCCAGGATACCGCGAATGACCGCTACACCGTGGGCGCCAGCTGCCAGCACCGCTGGCACCCGCTCCGGCGTGATGCCGCCGATTGCGATCACCGGGCAGGGCACCGCTCGCGTCACGGCCTCGAGCGCCTGGAGGCCGGCTGCCGCCCGACCGGGCTTGCTCGCTGTCTCGAACACGTTCCCGAAGAGCAGGAAGTCTGCTCCCGCCTGCGCGGCTCGCTCGGCTGCCGTCACGCTGTGTACCGAGCACCCGACCAGACGGCCATGACCCAGGAGGCGTCGCGCGCCCTCGGGGGGAAGGCCACGCTCGGGAAGCTGCACGCCATCCGCTTCGCTGAGGAGCGCGACATCGATCCGGTCGTTCACCAGCAACACGGCTGGCGGCATGACCAAACGGCGAGCTGCCAGAGCCACCGCAAGGAGATCGCCCGCGGCACGGTCGGACGCCCGCAGGTGAACAGCGTCGACGCCGGCAGCGACCAGCACCGGGAGCAAGTCCAGCAGGCGATCGAAGGGACAAACCTCGGGATCGGTCACCAGGTGGAGCTGCGGCACACGCATCGCTCACGCACTCCGCGCGGCGAGCGCTCGATCGACCACCGCGCGGAGCTGCCGTGCAGCCTCGCGGACGTTCTCGGCACCGACGACCGCCGAGATCACCGCGACACCGACCGCACCAGCGCGGATCACCGCAGCGGCGTTCGCAGCCGTGATGCCACCGATCCCGACCACCGGAATGCCAACCGCCCCAGCGATCTGAGCCAGGTGGTCGAGTCCGACTGCTGGACCAGCGTCAGGCTTGGTGGTGGTCGGATAGACCGGTCCGACGCCCAGGTAGTCGGCACCGACTGCCTCGGCTTCCAATGCCTGTTCCAGCGTCTCCGGCGAAAAGCCGACGACCATCGCCTCGCCGACCAGCTTCCGCACCTCCGGAACCGGTAGGTCGCTCACCCCGACGTGGACGCCGTCGGCCTCGAGAGCGAGTGCCAGGTCGACACGGTCGTTGACGACGAAGAGGACGCCAGCCTCGCGGCAGAGCGCCCGCAACGCGCGTCCGATCTGGAGTGCCTCGCTCAGCGGCCCGGATTTCCAGCGCAGCTGGAGTGCGGTCGCCCCGCCAGCGATCGCCGCGCGGGCGATCTCGATGTCCGGGCGCCCGCGCGCGAGTGCGCGATCGGTGATCACGTACAGACGCAGCGCCTCGCGGAGGCGTGCCCCTCGCCAGGTCGTCACACGAGACCTCCTAACGGACGACACCTTCGAGCGGCGAGCTCGCCGACGCGTACGGCTTCTTCGGGATCCGGCCAGCCAGGTAACAGAGTCGCCCGGCCTCGATCGCCAGGCGCATCGCTCGTGCCATCTTCACCGGATCGCCGGCCTGAGCGATCGCGGTATTGATGAGACAGGCATCGGCTCCCAGTTCCATCGCCAGCGCCGCATCCGACGGTGCACCGATACCCGCATCGACGATCACCGGCACCGTCGCCTGCTCGACGATGATCTGGAGCCACCGAAAGTCCGGCAACCCCTGACCGGAGCCGATCGGCGACGCGAGCGGCATCACCGTCGCGCATCCGATCTCCTCGAGCTGCTTGGCCAGGACTGGATCTTGGTTGATATACGGCAAAACGACGAAGCCTTCTTTGACGAGCACTTTCGCCGCCTCGAGTGTCCCGATCGGATCAGGGAGCAAATATTTCGGATCGGGGATGACTTCCAGCTTCACCCAGTGGGAGAGTCCCATCGCCCGCGCCAGCCGAGCCACGCGGATCGCTTCGTCGGCGGTGCGGCAGCCGGCCGTATTGGGCAGAATCTGGTATCGATTCCAATCGATGACCTCCAGAATGCTCCGGCTCTTCGGGTCGTCGAAATCGATGCGGCGGAGTGCGACCGTCACCATCTCGCAGCCAGATGCGTCCAGCGCTGCCAGCATCTCCTCGTTCGATCGCCATTTACCGGTCCCGAGGATCAGTCGGGAGCGGAACTCGCGGTCAGCGATCTTGAGCGGACGATCATCCACCGTTGGAGAGACATGCTCGACCGCTTCAGCCATCACGCACCTCCTGTGTCGCTGGTATGGCTGCCCACCAGGAGTGGAAGTGATGCACCGGTGAGCGCCCCCGGCCGATCGCGAACGCCGTTTCCAACGCCCGGTGGAGATACTGCTTCGCTTCCCAAACTGCCGCTGCGACCTCGAGTCCCCGAGCCAGGAATGCCGCGATCGCCGCGGAGAAGGTGCACCCTGTCCCATGCGTGTGCGGTGTCTCGACGCGCGGCAGCACGAAGCGCTCGAACGACTGCCCGTCGAACAGGAGATCGACGACCTGTTCCCCCGGCACGTGCCCACCCTTGAGCACGACATAGCGGGGACCGAAGGCATGGATGGCACGTGCTGCCTCGTGCATGTCGGCCTCGTTACGAACCGGTCGGCCGCAGAGCACTTCGGCTTCTGGAGCATTGGGAGTCACGATGTACGCGAGCGGCAGGAGCGTCTCGCGCAGTGCGGAAATCGCGTCCTCACGGAGCAAGCGGTCTCCGCTCTTGGCCACCATCACCGGGTCGACGACCAGCCGCTCGATGCGGTGCCGGCGCACCCCGGCTGCGACCGTCTCGATGATCGCCGCTGAACTGAGCATACCGGTCTTGGCGGCATCGGCTCCGATATCCTCCATGACTGCATCCAGTTGCGCTGCGACGATCTCGACCGGGATCTCGTGCACCGCCGTCACACCGACCGTATTCTGGGCCGTGATCGCCGTGATCACCGTCGAACCATAGACGCCGAGCGCACTGAAGGTTTTCAGGTCTGCCTGGATGCCGGCACCGGCACCCGAATCGGACCCCGCGATCGTGAGTGCCTTGGGAACCCGCATCGACATCGCCACCTCCCGTCTCTCGTCGCGTCACGGGACCAGGCGGCGGAAAAACGATCCGCCGACCCAACGGGGCGGCGGGTGAGGGAAGAGCTGAGGAATGGTGCCGTCCCTGCGCTGGCATTACCCAGATCAGGTTCGGAGGGTTGGTCGACCGAGCGTCGACCTCTCAGCGCTTCCGCGCACCCCTGGCACCCGTTGCGCCGAGCATAACATGAGCGAGTCGCACGGACAACCATCAGCGCTCGGCCTGGCGCGGATCCAAGGCATCGCAGACGCGACCGAGCACCATCGTCGCCGGAACACCCGCGAAGAGCGTCTTTCGCTCTGCGGCGCGAGCGTACGCGCTCGACCAGACGCCATCCTTGCCGCGTCTTTCCTCGATCGAAGACTGAAGTCAGCACGTCCAGTCGAAAATGCCTGAAGGATGGGTAGCCCCAGCAGGTGCCGACTCACCATGCGAAAAGGGGCTGGATCAGCCTTTATACTTCCGCGCGAAACCTGGCGCAGAGCGGGCTGGCGAGAAGCGAAGAGGGCAGGGAGACGATGAACGATCAGCGCCGACTCCACTTCCGGTTCGCAACCCGTGCCGTCCACGCGGGCGAACGCCCGAACCCTCGCGACTTCATCCCGACCACGACCCCGATCTATCCGGCCTCGACCTTCCTGTACCAGGACATCGAGCGGATGGACGCGGCACTCGGCGGTGCTGTGGGAGTCTTCGTGTATGGCCGCTATGGCAACCCGACGACGGAAGCACTCGAGACAGCGGTAGCGTCTCTGGAAGAGCAGGAAGCAGCGCTGGCCTTTGCCTCTGGAATGGCCGCCCTGCATGCCACGATCCTCTCCTGCGTCGAGGCAGGGGATTGTATCATCGCCTCGCGCGACCTGTATGGTCAGACCATCACCCTCCTCCGCACGATCTTCGGATCGCTCGGGGTACGAATCGAGTTCGTCGATATCCTCGACCTCGATCGAGTGGAAGCCGCACTGCGTCACGGTGGCGTGCGGTTGCTCCTCTGTGAGACGATCTCCAATCCGCTGCTCCGCGTCACCGATCTTCCCAGCCTCGCTGAACTCGCCCACCGCTATGGCGCTCGGCTGGCGGTCGACAACACGTTCGCCACACCATATCTCGTGCGTCCCGGGACGCTCGGGGCCGATTACGTGATCCACAGCGCGACCAAGTATCTCGGTGGACACGGCGATGTGACGGCGGGAATCGTCGCCACGACAGCCGATCGTCGCTGGGAACTCAACGAGATCAACAAGACGATCGGCAGTATCCTCGGCCCGTTCGAGGCCTTCTTGGTGCTCCGCGGACTCAAGACACTCCCGCTCCGCATGCACCGTCAATGCGAGAACGCCAGTCGGATCGCTCGCTGGCTCGCTGAACATCCGCTGATCGAGCGCGTCCATTATCCGGGCCTGCCCTCTCACCCCAGTCACCAGACTGCTCTCCGTCTCTTCCCATCGGGACTCTACGGCGCGATCGTGTCGTTCGAAATCCGGGACGGGACACGCGAGCGCGTAATGACATTCCTCGAACGCTTGCACCTCATCCTGCCGGCGACGACGCTGGGTGACGTCTATTCCGAGATCCTCTATCCAGTCATGGCCTCGCATCGCGGCCTTTCACCAGAAGAGCGCCAGGCGATGGGTATCAGCGACGGGCTCGTCCGGCTCTCGGTCGGCATCGAGGATCCTGAGGACATCATCGCTGATCTGGAACAGGCACTGGCAACCCTTGCCTGAATCGTGCGACCTCGTAACTAAGGCTGCAGCGACAGATCGGTCGCTGGTTCGCCATCACGCATCGGCAGCTCCTCGGCGGTTGACCAATTCGCTCGGCCAGCGCCCAGGCTTGACGGGGGTTGATCAGTGCAGTACACAGCCACTGACGGCACGGGATGGCCGGGAACAGGAGCTGAGCGATGCAGGAATCCGACAAAGTCGCAGCGATCCGCGCAGCCATGCCAGCAGTCCGCGAGTACGCCTATCTCAATACCGGCACCTTCGGCCCTTTACCCACTTTCGTCCAGGAAGCGATGCAGCGAGAAGCGGAGCGAGAATTCCTGCATGGCCGCATCACCAGTGAGAGCTACGAGCGGGCCACTGACCTCAAGCGTCGGGCGCGCGAGGAAGTCGCTCGCTTGCTCGGTTGTCGCCCTGACCAGATCGCGCTCACGCGTCACACCACGGACGGAATCAATCTCGCTGTCATGGGACTCGACTGGCAACCGGGCGACGAGATCGTGACCACCGACATGGAGCATCCCGGCGCCCAGGGACCGGTCTTCAATGTCGCCCGGCGCTACGGTGTGGTGGTACGGACGGCCAGGCTCGGCACGGGAGCAGGCGACGTCGTGGGTGCGCTCGCTCGCCTGTTCGGCCGACGAACGCGCATGGTCGTGCTCTCTCATCTCACGTGGAATACCGGCGCCATCCTGCCCATCGCTGAAATCGCGACGCTCGCGCACCAGCACGGTGCGCTGGTCGTGGTCGATGGCGCACAGTCGGCTGGCTCCATCCCCGTCGACGTGCGGGCACTCGGCGTCGACGTTTACGCCATTCCGGGGCAGAAGTGGCTCTGCGGACCGGAAGGCACCGGCGCCGTCTACTTCTCCGACGAGGCGCTCGATCGCCTGCAGCTGACGATCGTCGGCTACGCCTCGCTCGCCCCCAACGGATTGGAGCCGATCGGCGGCTACTTTCTTCCCAAACCCACTGCTGAGCGCTTCGAGGTCGGAGGCGTGCATGTTCCCGCGATCGCTGGCCAGGTCGCTGCTCTCCGCTGGCTACGCGAAGACATCGGATACAGTTGGATCTTCCAGCGCGTGGCTGCCCTCGGCCGAAGAGTCGCCGAGCGCCTAGCCAGCCTCGATGGCGTCGACGTTCTCACTCCGCCTGACCGCATGGCCGGACTGGTGAGCTTCACGGTACGCGACGGCGATCCCCAGGCGCTCGTCGCTGCGTTGGCCCAACGCAATGTCATCGTCCGATGGATCACCCACCCCTACAGCGTGCGTGTTTCGACCGGTTTCTACAACACCGAAGATGACATCGAGCGATTCGTCGACGCGCTCGAAGACGTCCGGCGAGCGATCGTCGCCACGCGGAGCACGGTGTGATGAGCGAGCGAACCCCACCGACCTGGCCAGCTGGACACCGTGCAGCGCTCGTCGTCTCCATCGACGTGGATGGCGAGTACGGCGTCATCGCCCAACATGGCGCGTCCGACTGGTACTGGCGGGCCCAAGCACGGTACGATCTCGATGCTGGCCTGATCCGTCTCCTCGAACTCCTCGCCGATTACGAGATCCGCGCCACGTTCTGCTGGGTCGGGCGGGTCGCAGAGGAACGACCCGACGCTGTCCGAACGGTCATCGCAGCTGGACACGAGATTGCAACCCACGGTTGGGATCACCGCATCTACACGCGAATGACGAGAGAAGAGCAGCGCGAAGACCTGATCCGCACGCGCGAAGAGATCGCTGCGCTCACCGGTACCGTCCCGGTCGGTCACAAGTCCCCTTTCTGGCAGTCGACCCCGGATACCGTCCCGCTCCTCCAAGAACTCGGCTTTCAGTGGAACATGGACTTGGCACTCGGTGACCTGCCGGTGGCGCAGCGTCCGGATCCGACCCGCGAACCGATCATTCAGCTTCCACCGTCTCGCTGGTGGGACGATTACACCTTCTTCATCGAGCAAGCGTTGCCACCGCGCCTCGTGGCCGAGTTCTGGGAAGAGGACTTCGCGGTCGTGCGCGCCGAGGGCAAGCTCATGTGCCTCACGGTGCATCCGTGGATCGCTGGCCGCCCAGGCCCTTCGCGGGCGCTGGCACGCTTCCTGGACTTCGTCGTGACACTCGGTGACGTGTGGATCGCCCGCGCCGATCATGTCGCGCTCTGGTGGCGGGAGCGGGAGCGCGACCTCGACCAGTCCGCCACGTCATCGACCGCGTCGTGAGGACACGAT
>DAOTYK010000262.1:0-3915 GCA_034434855.1 Thermomicrobium sp. | reverse complement strand
AGCCAGGAGATGCCCTGGCTCCTCGTCGCTTCTCTCGTCTTGACCCCGGTGCGACGACCGCTCTGCACGATAGCAGGACTGTTTACCGGCATGGTGTCGGAAGGAGGCACGACACGGTCACCGCGGAGCCTTACCTGTATGTATTTTTGTGCTACAGCGTTCAGGAAACTCCCCCTCGTGCTCGTCCATCCCGGCCGCATTCGTAGCCACCCGGTCACGGTTGCCGAAGGCAGCAAAATGGAAACCAGAGACGAGTCTCTACCCGAGAGGATACCTCGCCGAGCCACACCGGTTCTCGTACCCACCGGCTGCCGCACGAGAGTACCCACCCAAATGGATGTGCTGCGGCGAGAGCCCTCCCCAAAACGGATCCTCTCCACTCACTGGATGAGATGAAGGGAAGCAGTCATCGCTTGACCTCGCGTACCTTGCGCCGCGGCCGCAGCCCATGCCGTGCCTGACCAGCGCCATCCGTCCCCGCATCTGCTCGATCCGGGTCGCACTGTGCGACGCGACGCCTATCTGATGTACCCATTGCGCCCATTTTCGCCGTACGCTATGCTCAGGATCGGCTGCTGTGATCTTTCCAGCAGCCGGTCGCTCCAGAGATGACGAACGGAAAGGATACTTTCGGCCATGTCAGCACGGCTCTTCGTGCGCCAATCGTCTGGTCTGGTCCGTAGTATCTCAGCGCTCGATGCCTTTGTCGGCAATCTTCTGATCATCAATCTCGTCATTACAGCCACCCAGATCGTCCTCATGCCCTAGCTCTTCCCCGGCCTCAACCTGCCGCTCTCCGTCGTCTTCACTGCTCCACTGGTCCTTTTCCCCGGCACCGTCTACTTGCTCTACGGTCTCGCGATGCCACGTTCCGGCGGAGATTATGCTTACATCAGCCGGACGCTGCATCCAGCACTCGGCTTCGCCGCCAACTGCTCCGTCGTGCTCTGGAACATGTCCTGGATGGGAGCCTACGCGAACTGGGTCACCACCCAAGGACTGGCGGCGAGCCTCTCGATCACCGGAACACTCTTCGGCAATGCCACTCTCACTCAGCTGGCCGACCGATTGGCGACGCCGTGGATCACGCTCCTCATCGGTACCGTGGTCAATGTGCTGCTCGCCGCAGTGCTGGTCAGCGGCTTGCGCCGTGCCCTGCTCGTCCAACGCACGCTCTTTCTGATCGCGTTCCTCTCGCTCGCGTTGGGAGTGCTCGTCGTCGCGCTGGCCTCGCACACCGAATTCCTTACACGAGCCCAGCGGTTCTTCGACCCATCTGCACTCCGGCAGTCGGCTCAGCAATCTGGACTCGAGCTGCCGGCTTCCTGGAATGACCTCCGGCAGACGTTCTTCGCCACCGGCCTCAATGCGCTGGCGCTCCTCTTCATGTGGTTCGTGCAATACGCCGGAGGCGAGATTCAAAACGTGCGACGCACACTGCCGCGCGCTGTTCTCGGCTCGCTCGCGGCTGGTTCCGCGATGATCACCCTCATGGCCTGGGCCGCTGCCAAGACCTTCGGCCCCGATTTCCTCGCCGCTTTCAACCAGGTCTTCTACGCAGCACCGGATGCTTACCCCTTCACGGTGCCACCGAGCTGGCAGTTGCTCCAGAGTCTGCTCACCGACAACCCGGTTCTCGTATGGCTCATGGCGCTCGCTTTCATCGCCTGGCCGATGGCAGCCATCATCATGAACCACCTCGCGAACAGTCGCTGTATGTTCGCCTGGGCGTTCGACCGGCTCCTTCCCGAAAAGCTCGCCGCCGTCGACGAGCGAACCGGCAGCCCGGTCGTTGCCATCGTTCTCAGCGCGATCGGAGCGGAACTCTTCCTCATCGTGTTCACCTTCTGGGGGAACACCGCAACCTTCTTCGGTGGCAGCACGCTGGGCTATCTGCTCGCTTTCGGCACGACTGCTGTTGCAGGGCTTCTGTGGCCTCTCTTGCGCCCCGCTTCCTTCCGCTCTTCCCCTGCGGCGATTCGCCTTTTCGGCATTCCCTTGATCCAAATCGCCGCTGCCGGCACACTCCTCTATTTCGCTTTCCTGTTCTGGGCTTTCCTCACCAACCCGGCTTTCGGCCTGGCACAGCTCGGTCTGGTCGGTTTCGCGCTCTACTGGCTGGTTGGGCTCGGAATCTTCGTGATCGCCTGGCAGGTTCGCCGCGCCCAGGGCATCGATCTTTCCCTGGTCTACCGCGAAGTACCGGCAGAGTGAGGGTAGTGATGCGCTGGTTTCGCCGCTCCCCGCATTCGTCGACACGGTTCCGTTTGCTCTACACGACCGACCTGCATGGCGCTGATCGCGTCTTCCGCAAGCTCGTGAACGCTGCACTGACGTACGAGGCCAATACAGTAGTGATCGGCGGTGACCTGACGGGCAAAGTGCTCGTTCCGCTGGTCCACCAACCCGACGGCTCCTGGCTTCTCTCTTTCCACGGCGAGACTCGTCACCTCACGACCGACAGCGAAGCGGACGAGGTCGCAGCAGAACTTGCTGACACGGGTCACTATGTCCTCCGGTGCGATGCAGCGCTCGTCGCTGATCTGGAAGCTGAGCCGACCCGTCGCGACACGGTTTTCCTGGAACTCATGCGCGAGCGGCTCGCCGCCTGGGCAACCCTCGTCCGCGAGCGACTCACCCCACGCGGTATCCGCTTCTACTGGAACTGTGGTAACGACGATCCGATCGAGCTGGATCCCTACCTTCGCGACCTGCCCTGTATCGACTTCCTCGAAGGGCGTGCTGTCCAACTCGAGAACGGGGTTTGGCTCGCCAGTGTCGGCGCAGCGAACCTCACCCCCTGGCAATGCCCACGCGATGTGCCCGAAGAAGAACTCGCTCGCCGCATCGACGAGGTCGTCGCCCAGATTCCATCCAGCGATCTCCCGACGGCGATCTTCAACTTCCACTGTCCGCCCTATGGTAGCGGACTCGATCTGGCACCGCGCCTCGACGAGACGCTCAAACCCGTCGTCATCGGGGGCGTTGTGGAAACGATCCCTGTCGGAAGTACCGCGGTTCGCAGCGCTATCGAACGCTACCAGCCTCAGCTCGGCCTCCACGGCCACATCCACGAGTCACGGGGTGCGCAACGGCTCGGCCGTACGCTCTGCCTCAATCCAGGGAGTGAGTACCAAGACGGCATCCTGCGCGCAGCAGTCATCGACTTCTCCGGACCGCTCGTGCGAAACGACGTCCTCGTGAGCGCGTGAGGCGAGGAGGACACGACATGGGTCTGCGCTACCGGGCAGCAGCGATCCAGTTCGAACCGGAACTGGGCGCCAAGGAGCAAAACGTGGAGCGCTTGCTGACACTCTGCACCGCCGCTGCCCGCGCTGGTGCGCGTCTCCTCGTGACGCCGGAAATGGCCACCACAGGCTACTGTTGGTACGATCGTCGCGAGATCGCCCCCTTCGTCGAGCCGATCCCGGGCCCAACGACCGAACGCTTCGCCGCCCTCGCCCGCCGAGAGAACTGCTTCATCGTCCTCGGCCTCCCGGAGGTCGATCCTCGTACCGGTATCTTCTACAACGCAGCAGCACTCATCGGACCTTCCGGCGTCCTCGGCGTCTACCGCAAGACACACAGCTTCATCAGCGAACCGAAGTGGGCGAAAGATGGCGATCTCGGTTTTCCCGTCTTCTCGACCGAACTCGGCCGTCTCGGGATCCTCATTTGCATGGACGCCGACTACTTCGAGCCTGCACGACTCCTCGCCCTCCAGGACGCCGACGTCCTCTGTTTCCCGACCAACTGGCTCCTCGAGAAAGGTCCTGGCGCTGCGTGGATCGCTCGTGCCTTCGAGAACGGTTGCTACCTCGTCGCCGCCGATCGCTACGGCTGCGAGCGCGGCGTTCAGTTCTCCGGTGGATCGGCCATCATCGAGCCCGATGGCACGATCCAGGCACGACTGGT
>DAOTYK010000261.1:0-1834 GCA_034434855.1 Thermomicrobium sp. | reverse complement strand
CTGGTGGGCCTCGTTCTCGGTGAGGAGATCCTCTTCCAGTTCGAGGGTCCAGTGCCGAAGCACCGACTCGGCATCGATCCCGGCTTCTGATGCCTGGATCACTGCGTGGATGAGGGAGGCGAGAACTTTCTCCTCCTGCCTCTCTGTGAGCTGACGCACGATTCGCTCGCGCAGGTCAGCGTAGCTGACCGGCCTGGTACGCGAGAGGCGCGCGAGGAGTTGCTGCGCCCGGGCGAGTGCTGGCATAGCCCGAGGGTAAAGGGGCTTCGTCCGACCCTGTTTTCCGCGTTCGGCTGCCTTGATCTCGTCCCACCGAGCAAGGACGGCACTCGCTGATTCCGCGTGAGCTTGCCCGAAAACATGGGGATGCCGGCGAACCAGTTTTTCGACGACTGTACCGACAATATCCTCGTAGACGAAGGCTCCTCGCTCTTCGGCGATCTGGGCGTGCAGGATGACTTGGAGAAGGACGTCGCCGAGTTCTTCGCACAGTGCCTCGTCATCCTCCTCCTCGATGGCGTCGAGCGCCTCGTACGTCTCTTCGAGCAGGTAGCGGCGCAGACTCTGGTGGGTCTGCTCGCGATCCCAAGGGCATCCCGTCGGAGAGCGGAGACGAGCCACGACCTGCTGCAGTGCTTCGGTCACGCGTGCATCCAGCACATCGATAGCCGGTAGAAAGACGGCAGTCGATGCATCGTAGGGGTAGCGATCGATCTCGTAGAGAGGAAGTACTTGGACCGTGGCGTCGACGTTTCCGGCATTTCGTACGACCGTCACCTGGACATCCTCGGGATAAATCCGAGAAAGGACGAGCTTGACTTGCGACGCAACATGGCGATCGTACACCTGACCGATCAGTGCGGGGCGGAGCGGTGAAAGGGGCAATCGTCCAGCCGCGAAGGGGCTCCTCTCCAGGCAACTCACGAGTTCGAGTGCGTCAACGATTTGCATTTGGTCGGCCAAGGGGTCGATACGAAGGATCGGCAGTACGGCATCGATAAAACTGAGGCCAGGAATGATGGCGATCTCGATGCCGTGCAGCGGTGCGTCGGTGAGCAGTTGGCGAACTGTGGCCTCTCCGACAAGCGGATGTCCGGGAACGGCATAGACGAGTGGGCTGGTACGCGCCCGGCTGAGGACGCGATGGATGATTTCCGCGTAGAGTTCCGAAAAAGACGTAGCGCTCTCGTAGAGATCGTCACAACTGTCCCATGATCGGCTCTCTGCGAGGAAGTCGACGATCGGATGCTGGCGGGTGCGCAAGAGAACCGGCCCCTCGCCGAGGGCTGCTCGCGCGGCGAGCGTCAGTGCATCCAATGGCCCAGGTCCGAGCCCGACTATGGTGAGGCGTGCTGGCAGTGCCATCGCGTCGTTACCGCTGGGTCTGGCCCGATGAAGCGTTGCCGAGACTGAGGACCGCGAGGAAGGCCTCCTGGGGGATGTCGACGCTCCCGATGCGCTTCATGCGGGCCTTCCCCTCCTTCTGCTTCTCTAAGAGTTTCCGTTTGCGGGTCACGTCGCCGCCGTAGCACTTGGCGAGAACGTTTTTGCGGATCGCCCGGATCGTCTCGCGGGCGATAACGCGGCTCCCGATCGCGGCCTGAATAGGCACATCGAAGAGTTGCCGCGGGATCAGCGTGCGCAGTTTCTCGACGAGTTCTCGACCGCGTGCATAGGCCTGGTCGCGGTGACAGATGAGCGACAAGGCATCGACACGTCGCCCATGGACGAGGATATCGAGCTTCACCAAGTCGCCTGCACGATAGCCAAGGAATTGGTAATCCATCGACGCGTACCCTTGCGATCGTGACTTGAGCTGATCGTAGAAGTCGAC
>DAOTYK010000260.1:0-1877 GCA_034434855.1 Thermomicrobium sp. | reverse complement strand
CCGAGGGCTTGCGTGACCAGCGGGTAGGTCGAGACAACCACATCAGGCTGTAACTCCTCGACGAGCCTGCGGAAAGCCGCTCCGCCGAGCCCGGCGTAGATCCGCCGCCACATGCGGGTCCAGGTGGGACGGTGCGACGAGCGAAACTGAAGCTCGTAGAGCCAAGGTATATAGCGAAGCTGGAACGGATACGCCCAAGCAAAAGAGCGGCTCAGCAGTGGAGTGGCCAAAGCAAAACCATCGAGCACGCGCACCTGACTACCCAAACGCTCCAAGTCCTGGCGCAGAACTGCAGCAGCTGCGTTATGGCCACCGCCGATCGACGCCGAAAGAATGAGTACGCGTGGGGATCCATCAGGGAAGGCGAGGGAGCGAGTCACACGCTGCAAGCGCCGCAACCGCTGCTGCCGCTGCGCGACTCCGCCAGCGGCAGCGAACGTACTCGCTACTCCGACGAGCAGCCACTCGCTCAGCACCATCCATGCCCTCCCCTCGACCCGTCACCGCGTGGTCATCTCACTGTCGAAACCGAGTTTCCCCCATCCCCTCGGTAGTTTGCTGAATTCAGTGTGAACGCGTCCGAAGAACCTGCTCGATCACCTCGACCGCGAGCGCCCCACGGCGCAGAACGACGAGCCCGCTCCTCTCGAACCCCACCACGGTCGACGGTATACCCCCTGGTGTTCGCCCACCATCAATGTAGAGATCGACCACATCACCGAGTGCGGCGATCGCTTCGTCGACCGTGCAGGCTTCTCGCTCTCCCGAACGATTGGCCGAGGTCGTGGCAACCGCACCACCCGCCGCACGGATGATCGCCAGCGCGACCGGATGGTCCGGCATCCGGAGTCCGACAGTGCCCGTTTCGCGGACGATTTCCTGCGGCAACCACGGCTGGGCGGGAACGACGATCGTCAGGGCTCCTGGCCAGAAGTGTTGCGCGAGCAGCCGGGCTTCCGGAGTCACTTCTCGTGCTAGCCTTTCTAACTGTTCCAGATCAGCGATCAGGACTGGAATCGGCTTCTCGAGCGGACGCCCCTTCGCGACGTAGAGACGGGCTACCGCGTCCGGGCGATCGACGGCAGCACCGACCCCATAGACTGTATCGGTCGGAAAAACGACCAAGCCACCCTCGCGGAGCACCTGCGCCGCGGTTTCGATCGAACTTGGCTCGTCTGCGCGGAGAACCTTCATCGGGGCTCCCTCGCTTCACCGAGTTCGTTCTTGATCCGCTCAGCCAAGGCACGGCTGATGCCAGGGACGGCGGCGATCTCCTCGATGCTCGCCTGGCGTATTCCCTCGACCGATCCGAACCGTCGCAGCAACTCGCGGCGCCGCCGCGGCCCGATCCCCGGAATTTCGTCCAGGAGCGAGCGGATCGTCGAGCGAGTCCGACGCGCACGGTGGAAAGTGACGGCAAAACGATGCGCCTCGTCCCGAACCCGTTGGACGAGGAAGAGCGCTTGCGAGTCTCGCGGCAGGACGATCGGCTCGCTTTGGCCTGGTACGTAGAGTTCCTCGTGCTCCTTGGCGAGCGCGGCGATGGGAAGATCGAGTCCGAGTTCGGCCAGTGCCTCGCGCGCCGCATTCAGCTGCCCTTTCCCACCATCGATCAGCACGAGGTCCGGCAAGGTCTGCCACGCTTCCGTCTGCTCAGCCGAGAGCGCGCGACGATAACGACGAAGGACCGCTTCACGCAGCGCAGCGTAGTCGTCCTGCCCTTCCACCGTCTTGATCTGGAACTTCCGATAATCGCTCTTCTTCGGCTTACCGTGTTCGAAAACCACCATGCTCGCGACCATATTCGTTCCCTGTAGTTGCGAGACATCGAAACACTCGATCCGCCTCGGCAACCGATCGAGGCCCAGCGCATCGGC
>DAOTYK010000259.1:0-1899 GCA_034434855.1 Thermomicrobium sp. | reverse complement strand
CTCCCGCCGAGCCCAGCACCGCGCTGGCGCCCCACCGCGTCGATCTCGTCGATGAAGACGATGCAGGGAGCGTTCCGCTTCGCTTGGTCGAAGAGGTCACGCACCCGGCTGGCGCCGACGCCGACGAACATTTCGACGAACTCAGAGCCGCTGATACTGAAGAAGGGCACACCTGCCTCACCGGCAACGGCGCGCGAGAGGAGCGTCTTTCCTGTTCCGGGCGGTCCGACCAGCAGAACCCCGCGCGGGATACGGGCACCGAGTGTCGCGAACTTCTCCGGATACTTCAAGAATTCGACGATCTCCTGCAGCTCTTCCTTCGCCTCTTCGACACCTGCCACGTCATCGAAGGTCACGGTCGGCCGATTACTAGTGAAGACCCGTGCGCGACTCTTGCCGAAAGAGAGCGCCTGATTGTTCGTGCCCTGAGCTTGCCGCATCATGAAGATGATCACGCCGATGAGGAACAGGGTGGGCAGCAGGAACGTCAACGTGCCCAAGACATTGCCCCACTGGCTGGCGCGATGCGTTTGGATCTCGACCTGCTGCGGATCGATCCCGAAGGTCTGCAGCAGTTCGAAGATGTCGACGTTGGGTGGCAAGCGGAGTGTGCGGACCTCGTTGGTTCCGATGTACTGGACTTGTACTTCATCCGATCCGCTCGTCATGACGAGTCGCTCGACTTTGCCAGCCTTGATATCGGCGGCCATTTCCTGGGTCGTGATCGTCGCGCCGCCGCGACCTCCTTGTACGAAGGTGACCCAGACAGCGATCGCGGCGATGATCAGAATCATCCAGACGAATCCGTTGCGGAGCCACTTGTTGTCGGACATCGGGATGCCTCCACTCTCGTTCGACCCGCTCGCTAGTGTCGTGCAGCGGGCGTCCCTGATTATAGCAAGCTGTCGTCAGCGAGCGACTCGGGGCACGTGTCATCTGCTGCCCCAGGCCGGTGCGTCGGCGTTCCGATCGCAAAATCGCTACCAGGCGAGCGGAAGGCGAGAGAAAATCGTCCTCGCCTCCCCAGTGGTTACGCTCGCAAAGCTGGATGCTCGCGTCGGCCAGTCCGGAGGCGCTCGGTTCAGTCCCTCGGCTCCTTCCCAGGAACGAGCATCCGCGGAGCGAATCCGACCGGCTACCAGTCGCGATCGGGTAGGCGATGGAAAATCACCCTTGCGCGGCGTTCCGATAGACGGCGATGAAGGGGAGATTGCGGAAGCGGCCTGCTGCATCGAGGCCGTAGCCGACCACGAACTCGTCCGGAATATCGAAGCCAACCCAGTCCGCTCGAACACTGACGGCATCCGGCTTCTGCTTGCGCAGGAGAACAACGACGCGCAGGCTGCGGGGGTTGCGGCGCTGGAGAACGTCCAGGAGATATTGCAAGGTCAGACCGCTATCGATGATGTCTTCGACGAGGAGCACGTCTCGTTCCTCGATCGGGCGATCGAGGTCTTTGATGATGCGGACGACACCGGAGGTGACGGTCGCCTGTCCGTAGCTGGAGACAGCCATGAAGTCGATGTCGAGGTCGATGGGTAGGTGCCGAACCAAATCGGCCATAAAAACGAACGCGCCGGTCAAAACGCCGATGAGTACAGGTCGCTTTCCCTGGTAAGCGCGGGCGATTTCCGCACCGAGTTCGGCCACTCGCCGCTGCAACGTCGCTTCATCGATGAGGACCCGCTCGAGTTCTCCGCCGGGAGCCTGTGCTGTTTGGCTCACGCCTCGTCCTCCTCCCTTGCGAACGAGTTCGAGCACGACAGTACCATCTGGAGAGTAGTAGCGCTCGCCTTGCAGGCCAGGAATCCAGTGCACGATTCCGTCGCTGGCTACCAGCGGTAACCAGCCGCGAAGATAGCTCGGAACCTTCTCGTTGACCAACCAGTCCTGAAGGCG
>DAOTYK010000258.1:0-5580 GCA_034434855.1 Thermomicrobium sp. | reverse complement strand
AGCCCGTGGACGAAGAGCCCAGCGCCGAGCGCGAGGAGCGCGGAGACGGTGACTGCACTCCAGGCGTGGCGGGTCAACCACCCCGCGTCGAACAGGACCGTCAGTTGGCGCGTCACCGGGTAGGCTGCCGCTTCGAGCCAGAAGACGGCGTTGTCGAGGCGGTCCGACCAGGTCACGGCACGCGGGCCGGGCTTGGCGAAACCCCAGAACCAGACCGCGACGTAAGCACCGTTCCCCACCAACGCGCACGCCAGCCAGGGGGTCAGCGCGCGCCAGGCCCGCCGGGTGTCTTTGCACGCCAGCATGCCGGTGAGCAACAGCAGGCCAGCCAGTGCCCCGGTCTCGTGAAAGCCGGGTGCGGCGAGCGCGAGGAGCAGGGCGAGCCCGCGCCAAGACCACCGCCGCGTGGTCTCCCCGCCGGCGCGGAGCCAAGCCAGCAGCGCCCCGAAGAGACAGCTGGTGACCAGGAGATGCGGCAAAGAGCAGACGATCTGCACAGCCTGATAGGCGAAGGGAAAGCACGCGAACAGTGCCGCCGCGAGTGCGGACGCGCTGCGCCCGACCAGGCGCTGGACCAGCCGGCCGATCAGGAGCACGTTCGTGGCGTGGAGGAGCACCGCGAGGGCGTGATAGGGCCACGGATCCTGTCCGCCGGCGAGATCGTGCACCAGCTTGTAGACGACGAAGGTCAGCGGGCGGTAGTAACTGAAGCCGGGGAGAGGGCGGAGCAGGAGATCCTGGTAGCTCGTCTCCCGCGCCAGCAGCAGATCGTAGCTGTCGTCCAAGAGAAAGCTGAAGCGGAGCGAGGGGAAATAGAGCGCGAGCGCCAAGGTGACCGGGGCGAGCAGGAGGAGGCTGGGCAGGGAGCGCCGAACGAGCGCGCGTCGACGGTGCGCAAGCCACGCTGGGGCTGTTCCCCGACGGTCACTACCGGACATCCGCTGTCCCGTCCTTCCGCTGGCTCGGTCGGATGATACCGAGTCGATGGCAGGAGCGGCTCGCGCTCGGGCTCACCGAACCAGCCGGACGCGGCCGTCGCTCGAGCACCTGATCGATGGGATCCACGAAGCGGGCCGATGGCTTCGGCTGACTCGGCGCGGATGCGGCGTGCGCGAGCCGGCGCGTGCGACCGCTGGCGGGGTCGCGCCGAACGAGACGTGCCCGCTGTCATCCGGTCGCTCGTGCAGCGCGACCTGGAGAGGGAGTCGGCGCGCGAGCAGCGATGGGGTCGACCGTATTGCCCCGAGGTGCGGCGAGCCGGTCGGCGGGGCGTCAGCGGGTCACGGTCAGCCCGAGCAGACTGCCCATCTCGCGCAGCTGCTCGCGGGCTTGCTCGATCGCCTGGCCCTCGCGGGCCGCGCGGATCGTGCGCTCGGCCGCATCGGACAGGAGCTGGATCGCGCGCGGCGTATCCAGGTCGTCGGCGAGGGCAGCGGCCAACCGGTCGCGCAGCGGCGCGAGATCGAGCGGGCTGCCGCTTCCGCCGGTGACGCTGACCGCCTCGCGCAGCCGTCGGACGAGCGGCTCGAAGCGAGCGGGACCGTCGTCCTCGTACGCGAACGGTGTCCGGTAGTGGTGGCTGAGGAGATAGAGGCGGATAGCATCCCCAGTGTGCCGCCGCAACGTCTCGCGCACGAGGACCAGGTTGCCGAGCGACTTGGACATCTTGGCGCCCTGGTACTCGACCATGGCCACATGGACCCAGAAACGGGCGAAGGGGCTCGTACCGGTGTAGCTTTCCGATTGGGCGATTTCGCTCTCGTGATGCGGATAGATGAGATCGGAGCCGCCGCCGTGCACGTCGATCTGCGGTCCCAGGTACTTCATGGCCATGGCACTGCATTCGATGTGCCACCCGGGCCGACCAGGCCCCCACGGACTGTCCCAAGTCGGTTCACCTGGCTGGGCTGCTTGCCAGAGAAGGAAATCGAGCGGGTCTTCTTTCCGCGGATCCTGCGGATCGGCGCCCCGCTCGGCCGAAAGGCGGATCATCTCGTCGCGGCTACAGCGACAGAGGTGTCCATAGTCGGGGTCACTGGCGACGCGGAAGTAGACGTTGCCGTCGCGCACGTAGGCTGCCCCGCGCTCGAGGAGTTTTTGAATGATCTCGATCATGAGCGGGATCTCCTCGGTCGCCCGAGGGAAGACGGAGGGGAAGAGCACATTGAGGGCGTTCAGATCCTCCTGGAACTGGCGGACGTAGCGGTCACCGAGCCGATCCCAGGGCTCCCCCACCTGGCGCGCCTTGCGCAGGATGTCGTCGTCGATATCGGTGATGTTCTGGACATACTTGACGCGCCAGCCATGATATTGGCAGATGCGGTTCAGGACGTCGAAGACCAGATACGTCATGGCGTGTCCCATGTGGGTCGTGTCGTAGGGGGTCACGCCGCAGACGTAGAGGCGAACGGTGCGCCCGTCGAGTGGGGCGAAGGGTTCGATCGTCCCGGTCAGCGAGTTGAACAATCGCACGGCCTCGCTCGCTCCCTCCAGCATTCCGGCAGCTCGCTTCGCGTATCCTACCATCGGTGTGCAGGTCGGAGTTCCGCGATTCGGGAAGGGAGGATACGATGGCTAGTCAGGTCGGTGAACGGGCTCCCGAGTTCCGCTTGCCGAGCACGCTCGGGCATCCCGTGTCGTTGTCCGAGATCCTGGCTGAGCGGGTCGCCGTCCTCGCCTTTTTCCACTTCGCCTTCACGAGTGGCTGAGCGAACGAGCTGTCCCAGTTGTGGGACAGGATCGAGGAGATCCGCGCGCTCGGAGCCGAGGTTTATGGCGTCAGCTGTGACAGCCATTTCGCACAGGCAGCCTGGGCGCGCGCGCTGGGAATCGACTTCCCGTTCCTCAGCGACTGGGGCCGCGAGGTGATCGCCGCCTACGACCTGAGGATCGACGAACTCGCGGGCTACCGCGACGTGCCGGCCCGGGCGATCGTCATCGTCGATCGCGACGGGACGATCGTCCACCGCGATCGGGCGCCGCTTCGCCAGTTGCCCGATGTCGAAGCCGCGCTGGCTGCGCTCCGCTCACGAGCGGCGCGCTGAACTGGCCGTCGTCGAGACCGTCGGCGCCGTCTCGCCTGGCCACGGCCCCTCGCGCAAACGGCGGAGCGCTGCCTCGACCAACCGTCGGGTCGCTGGTGCCGGCTGTCCCACCTTGAGCTGGACCAGTTCGGGCGGGAAGAGGAGGTCGAGCGTCCATTCCATGGCCAGGCGGATGCGGCGGTCCCAGCGCGGCATCTGGAGCAGCGCGTAGGTGCGCCAGAGCCACCAGGCGAAGAATCCAGTCAGCGTCACTCGGCCGAGCCAGACGATGGCATCGTGATCGCCCAGCGTCACCATCATGCCGCGCGTGCGGTAGCGCATCAGCTGGAGCGGTTCGCCCCGCAGGCTGGCGACCAGATTGCGGGCCAAGAGCTTGGCTTGCCGGACCGCATGCTGGGCCGTCGGGGCGTACGGGCGACCGGTCGCCGGATCGATGACGGCCGCGTTGTCGCCGATGGCCCAGACGTTCGGATGACCGGTAACTCGCAGGTACTCGTCGACCACGATGCGACCGCGCTGGTCGAGGGGAAGGCCGAAGCTGCGGACGATGGGGTTCGGCTCCACGCCGATCGCGCTCACGATGGTGCGCGACTCCAGGCGCATGCCGTCGTCGAGGACTACCGCGGCTGGCTCGACTTGGATGACCTTGCGGCCGAGCAGGACCTCGATCCCGCGCTGCCGAAGTTCACGCGCGGCGCGGTGCGCGACGGCATCCGGGAAGCCGGTCAAAAGGCGCGGCAGGGCTTCCACGAGGACGATCCGCGCGGAGTCCGGCCGGATCGCACGGTAATAGGGGAGCGCGTGTGTGAAGAGGCTGCGGATCTCCGCTGCTACCTCGACACCGGTCGGCCCACCCCCGATCACGACGACGGTGAGGAGCCGTCGTTGCTCGGCCGGATCGGACTCGATATCGGCCTGCTCGAGGAGGTCGATCAAATGGTTGCGCAGCGCGAAGGCGTTGCTCAGCCGCTGCACATCGAAGGCGTAGTCGTCCAGACCAGGTATGCCGTAAGTCGCCGGGACGCCACCCAGCGCCAGCACCAGATGATCGTAGGGCAACTCGAGCGGGCGCTGGTGGTGCTGGTACAGCCCATGCTGGATGGTCACCGTCTGCCGCTCCAGATCCACACCGGTCAACTCGCCGACGTACAGGCGGGCGTGCGGCAAGACGTGACGGATCGAGGTGAGGATCGTTTCCACGCGCAAGCCCCCCGCGATCACCTCCGGCATCAGCGGGTAAAAGACGAAGGCGTTCTCGCGGGAGACGAGCGCGACGTCGACATGGCCGGCGCGAGCAGCCTGACGCAGCTGATGGGCGGCCGTCACCCCGGCGAAGCCGCCTCCAGCGATGACGATGCGAGCGGGGTTGGTCGGTTCGTGTTGTCGCCTCATGTTTTCCCAACCTCATGTGTCGCGGCAGGATCAGCTGCCGCTCGACGAACCTCGAATTCTAGCGCACCGGACGGCTCGGTTGTGGCTATGCTCTAAGGGGAGACCCGGCACGGCGCGCTCGCCCGCGTCGCGGCGGTGCACCGAGCCGCGGTCTTGGACGAGAGGAGGCGACGGTGGGAGTACGCGGGTTCGGATTGGCAGCCGCGGTCTCGCCTGACGTCATCCGTGGAGCAGCCAGCGCCTGCGAGGCGCTCGGCTATCGCACCTTTTGGGTGAACGATACGCCGGACGGTGACGGCTTAGCGGCGCTGGCCGCTGCGGCTGCCGTGACCAGCCGGATCGCGCTCGGCGTGGGAGTCCTGCCGCTGACGCGGTGGACACCGGAGCGGATCGTCGAGCGGGTGCGCGAGCTGAACCTGCCGCTCGATCGGCTCCGGCTGGGGATCGGTTCGGGGACAGGATCTGGCGCGCTGGAGCGGGTGCGGAGCGGCGCGCTCGCGCTGCGGGCAGCGCTGGCCTGCGAACTGGTGGTCGCAGCGCTCGGTCCCCGCATGTGCCGCCTGGCTGGTGAGGTAGCCGATGCCGTGCTGTTCAACTGGCTCACGCCGGACCATGTGGAGCGCTCGACGCGGTGGGTCGCCGAGGGGGCGCGGCGAGCTGGCCGGCCGGTACCTCGACGCTATGCCTATGTCCGGGTCGCGGTGGGCAGCGCAGCTCTGCCCCGCTTGCAGGAGGAAGCGGCGCGCTACGAACGGTTCCCCGGGTACCGCGAGCATTTCGCGCGGATGGACGTATCGGCGCTCGCCACTGCGGTCGCCGTCGAGCGAGCCGAGATGGTGGCAGCCGCGCTGGCACCCTGGGAGACAGTGCTGGACGAGACGGTCGTCCGCGCCATCACGCCCGGTGACCGGCTGGACGAGGTGCTGGCGCTCGTCGAGGCAGCGGCACCCGGCCGTCAACTCGGCTCGGGTGGCCAACTCACTTCCTGACCGGCCAGGATCCGTTCGATCTGCTCGAGATGGAGCCGGTCGTGCTCGACCAGTTGCTCGACCAGGTCTTCGACCGTGACCTGGCCGAGCCGTTCGTGAATGGCCGGTCGCTCCCAGTCCTTGAGGGAGAGGGTCATGAGCGTGGTCAAGGTGTC
>DAOTYK010000257.1:0-3417 GCA_034434855.1 Thermomicrobium sp. | reverse complement strand
GCCGAACTGTTCCTCTCCCCACGCGAGCCGCTCCGCCTCTACGACGCACTCGCGATCACGCTCGAGAACAGCGCGCAGGCGACCAGCCCCAACGGCCAGCCAGTCGCTGTCGCCTCGCTCGATTAGATCACAATCTCCCCGTCCTTCATGAACAACTGGCCATCGACCCATACTTCGCTGTCTCGCCGCAGATCGCAAATCATGTCCCAATGCACCGCCGAGCGGTTACGACTTCCGGTTTCGGGATAGCCAGCGCCGATGGCTAAGTGGAGCGTTCCCCCGATCTTTTCATCGAACAAAATGTTCCCAGTGAAGCGGGTAATCGATCGGTTGAGCCCAAAGGCGAACTCGCCGACGAAGCGTGCCCCGTCATCAGTTTCCAGCATGCGATGCAGGAACGCTTCGTTCCGTGCCGCCGTCGCTTTGACGACTCGACCCCCTTCGAACCAGAGCCGGATATCCTCGACCTGCCGCCCCTGCACCATCGACGGATAACTGAAGCGGATCGTCCCCTCCACGGAATCCTCGACCGGCCCAGTGAAGATCTCGCCGTCGGGGAAGTTCTTTCGTCCATCGGCATTGACGAAGCGTCGTCCAGCGATCGACAAGCGGAGATCGGTATCGGGCGCCCGCACGTGAATTTCCCGCTTGTCTGCGAGCCAGTCGATGATACGCGCTTGCTTGCGCGACTGCTCCCGCCAAGCCGTTACCGGGTCGTCCCGATCGAGGAAGCCGGCCCGCAAGACGAACTCTTCGTATTCGGCGAGCGCCATTTCCGCGTCCTGCGCATATGCCTCGGTCGGGTAAAGCGTCACGCACCAGGCCAGCTTCCCAGCAGCTGCCCGCTCGAGGTAGGTCTGACGCAGTTCCGTCCGTGCTCGTTGGTGCAGCTGCTGGCGAGCCGGATCGACCCCGGTCAATGCCTTGGTGTTGCTCTCGCTCAGGATACGCAAGAGCGCGTCAGCCTGCTCCGGCCCCAGTCGCTCGTCCGGTGAGACGAACGCGAGTTGCTGGTCGTTCGCCACCCGGAACATGATTTCGGCGAGTCCCGGCAGAGCGACCTGGACGACCGGATGAGCGCCCCGTTCCAGCACGAGGCGATAGACCTCGCGGATCAACGGAGCAGCCAGCGGCGTTCCCCCGATCACGACGAGCTGTTCTGGTTGCACCGCGAGCGAGTAGTCGACGAGCACTCGTGCCCATTTCGCGATCCGCGGATCAGCCATCGCGCGCCTCCTTCCACCTGCGCATCCTACAATCCTTGGAGGCTCCGTGTCTCCACTCGTGCGAATGTCCCCCTGCACCATGCATCGAACCTGCACGATGCGGTCACCAAGGTGCACTGATTTCCGCAGTCGCAGGCTTGCACTCGAAGCAGTGGCCGATTCGGTACTTTCGGCCCTATGACTCGTTGCACGACCGATCGTATGTTCTCCTCGAAGGAGACACCAGCACTGCTGGAGGTCGGTCGTGCGCCTAGTCCATCCTGCCACTCGCTCGTGTGGTTGGCGCAAAGCATCGCCTGGTCAGGTCTTGCTCCTCCTCGCGCTAGTCCTTTTCCTCTTGCTGGGCTTCAGTGCGCTGGCCGTCGACGTTGCCCACGCCTATGCCGAGCGCCGTCTCCTGCAGAATGCCGTCGATGCTGCGGCACTCGCCGGGGCACGGGCCCTTTTCGACGGGCGTTCACCGAGCGAAGCGCGGACAGCAGCCCAGCAGGCACTCGATCGCAATCTGTCTGCCAACCATGACCCTGGCGAAGGCCTGACTCTTACGCAGTTCGATGTCCAGGTCGATTCCGCGACGCGGACAGTCCGCGTCAGTGCGCAGGCGGCGATCGAGCCCTTCTTCCTCGGAGCTTTCTATCGGGGCCCCTGGGAAACGAACGCGAACGCAGTGGCTCGCGTCGGCCAACAACCGACCGATTATGCTTTCCTCGCGCTCGAGCGCGAGAATCCTTCTACCGTCAATCTGATCGGTAACGTGAGCGTGCGCATCGTCGGTGGCAGCGCCATGTCCAACGGCGGCATGCGGTGCGTGGGAAACGGCATCTTCCACGCCGATGGCACGGTCGATGCAGCACTGACCTTTTCCCAAACCGGTAACTGCCGATTCCAAGCTGGGCAAGGGGTTCGGAGCGGGCTGAGTCCGGTCGACGACCCGCTCGCCACCATGCCGGAACCGCCTCGACCGACCATCCCCGATCCCCCTGGGGGCCCAACGGTGACGTGCTCCTCCAGCGGCAACACCATGACGTGCCCACCAGGACGGTATACGAGCGCCATTAGCTACAGCGGAAACGGGACGCTCTCTTTTCCTGGCGGAAACTACCAATTCGATCGCTCCGTCAGTTTCTCAGGAAACGGATCGGTCATCCTCGGTCCTGGCTTCTACTATTTCGACGACGGCTTTTCGATAGCCGGGGACGCTTCGGTCATCATGAGCCCCGGTACCTATGTCTTCCAGGGATCGGCCTTCTCGCTCGGTGGGAACGTCCGTCTGACGCTCCAGGGACAACCGACCTCGTGTACGAGTTCCGGTCAGGAGTTTCGCTTGTACTTTTTTGACCGGAGCTCCTTCGCTGTTCAGGGCAACTTCGACCTGGTCGACGTCCTCCCCTGCGACGTCCTCGTCTATCTCCGGGACTCCGACTTCGCGCTCACCGGCAATACCGACACGAACATCCCTCCGGGGCTTTATTACTTCGATGGGGGAACGTTTCGCCTCCGAGGCACCCAGACGGTCACCGGTCGCGACGTCCTCTTCTACTTCGGGCCAGGCTCAGCGTTCGACGTCGTCGGGACCACCCGTTATCTGCTCAGCGGCGTAACTGACCCACGCTCGCTTCCCTATCCCGGTATGCAGCCTGGTCTCGTCCTCTTCCAAGCCCGCGGGAATACCGCCACGCTGCGCATGGTCGGAAACAGCGGCGCACGTGTGGAGGGGATTCTCTACCTGCCCAATGGCACGCTCGATCTCCGCGGGAACGCCTCCGGGACCTGGGCACGGGGCCAGCTGATCGTGAACCGTTTCACGACCAATGGCAATACCGACATCCGCATCGAGCGGGTCGAACACGTGGTGATCACCCGGCCGACCGTCTGGCTCGTCGAGTAGTACTACGCGCCCTGTCATCCCTCTCGCAGACCGAGACGAAAAGCTCTACCACACCCGCCCATTGTCTGTCGATGCTGCAACTGGGCACGGAGTGCGCCGGGAGGTCGGGACATGGTCGAGCAGCGTCTGCGCCAACCCGGTCAGTCGCTGGTCGAGTTCGCACTCGGCCTCCTCGTGCTGCTGCTCGTCCTCGCTGCCGTCGTCGACTACGGTCGGCTCCTCTACGCCGGTATCGCCCTGACCAATGTGGCGCGGGAGGGCGCGCACTACGGCTCCCTCTCGTCTGCCAACGCCACCGACACG
>DAOTYK010000256.1:0-2013 GCA_034434855.1 Thermomicrobium sp. | reverse complement strand
CTCCAGCAGCAGCTGCGGAATGGCTCGCCGATCCTGGACGCGCTGCCCGAGCGGCGGATCGCCGAGGTGTGGGACCAGGTCGCCCAACTCCGCAACGATCTCGCCCACTGCGGCATGCGACCTGACCCGATGACCTCCAAGCAGACCATCGACAGGGCGAAACGACTCGTGACAGGGCTCGCTGGACTCGTCGACCGCGAGGACGCCTGAGACCGTCGGCACGACTGCTGCCACCCGCTCGAGCCGCTCGGTGGGCAACGGTCGGTCATCGTGTCGGGTTCTGGTCGCTGCGATCGGGAGGAGTAGGCCCGCACCGCTCGACGCAGGCTGCTGGCACCGCCCGGTTCCTGCTCATTCGGGAGCCGGAGCGGATCGTTTCGGTCCCGCGGAAGTGACGCGCGCGGCAGTCAACGCTCGAATGGTCTCGAGACATCGCCGAAAACAGTTGGGCGCTCGTTCTCAGCATTCCTGTGCCGAGATACGAACGTCGACTCAGGTCGAGATAGCCATCAGCACTTCCGGCCGGAGCGCAGCGTCGCACGAAGAACGCACCGGCATGACCTGCCGACCCCTCTAACCCTCCCCTGACTGCCTCGCTGAGCGGGTCATCCACCACTCGCCTGGACTGATGGACCGGCTCGTGCCGATCGAGTCCACCCGGCTGGCCCTTTCCTGGGCCGCAGCCAACGTCGTGTCCTGCATGGGAACCGGGTCGTACTGCCGGGAGCCCGCGACGCAGTCGAGCGTTGGCTCTGCCCGCGGACCCTGCCAGATCGTGCGGCGCCTCGACCAGTGGATCGTCAACCTCGCCCGAGCCACGCATGCGCCGACCGAGGAAGACAAAGAGGCGCGCACCCTCGACTCGCCCGACTGGCCAGCACTCGGGAGTGTAAGCTCCTTCCAAGACGCGCTCCAGCCTCCGCGCGACTGGAGGACGATCGAGGAGTTCGGTGCAGCCCGAGGATCGCTCCGCACCGCGCGACGCTGGGCAACTTCCTACTCGAATAGCTGCGCTGCACCGACCGAGCGTGCCAGACCCGGTGGATCGTTCCGGACGAACCACCGCCACCCGAGAAAGCGAGTACCGAGCCCCTGAAGGACGCGGTCTGTTCTGAGCGTACGAGCACGACCTGGTCAACAATCTTCTCCTCAGCTCAGTGCTGCTCTGCCGCGTGTGATCTCGCCGGAACCAGTAGAGACCGGTGAGGCAGCGATGGGGACGACAACGGTTCCGGTGGGGATGACTTGACTTCGTCCCCACCGTGGCCGGCATCATCGTCTCCGCCTGGGAACCGGCGCTTCACTGACTCAGTCGGCTCGTCCGCATCCGCTCTGCCCACCAGCTGGCCACGCGGCTCGATCTCCTGACGGATCCATCCGGAACGAGCCGACAGCTCGAGCGAGCTCGGCGCTGGAGTGCTCGCCTGCGAGACGATGCTGCGCCACACCACCGGCACAGCGGTGCCGTTCATCTGCGATCCGGCAGGCTGACTCGCTCTCACCCGATCGAAAGCCGAGCAAGCTCTCAGCAACTGCACCTCGGACTCATCCCGCTGAGCGAGTCGACGAGTGCCCGGTATGGGGTATGGCGGTCGACCTGCGCACATGCCTCTCCGGCTTCGAGACGCGGCGGGCGCGCACCGGTTGGGAGCGTCCGGTGCGACGACGCGAACGCTTCCTCGAGCCACGAGCGAGCGACCCGCAGCGGTCACACCGGCAAGCGCGGCGAGAGGACTCTCTAGCGCATCTTCACCCATTTCACCCATTAAGCGATACATCGTCGTGTTGCGGCAACCACGGAGCTCGTGGGTTGCCGGCAAGATCGTAACCGCACGTCTGGCCTCAGAAGCCAGAGCTAGGCGCTTCCCGCCTCGCGAGCACGTCGCATCGAGCAGCACTCCTCCCGGACCGCACCGGCCGGGCCGAGCCGGACACGGACGGAAACGTTTCCACCGGGAACACCTGTGTTCCCACCCAGTTGCGACAGTGAGGGAGCGTCCGCGCGGGCGCTGA
>DAOTYK010000255.1:0-8029 GCA_034434855.1 Thermomicrobium sp. | reverse complement strand
GTATCTCCGAGGTCGGGGTCCAACCACGCCAGTTGCGACAGCTCATCGAACTGGTTCAGCGCGGAACCATCAGTACGCTCACCGCCAAGGAACTTTTGGGGGCGGTCAGCGAGACCGGTACCGACCCGGAGGTGCTCGTCGCCGAGCGCGGGCTCGCCCAAATTAGCGACGAGGCCCAGCTCCGCGCGATCGTCCAGCGTGTCCTCGCCGAAAATCCGAAAGCGGTCGCCGACTATCGCAAAGGGAAAACCGCGGCGATCGGCTTCTTGCTCGGCCAGGTCAATCGCGCGCTCGCCGGTCGCGCCAATCCGGCCGTGGCTCGTCGGCTACTGGAAGAGGCGCTCCAGCAACCGGTCGAGTGACCCCGCCGTGCCCCCTCATCGCGGCGGTGAGCCGAGAGGCTCTTCGCCTACGCGCCTGCGCGGGCGACATGATCGACTGTCTCGTCGACGATGGGGGCAGAAGATGGTGATCACCACACCGGAACATAGCTTGTACGCGATCGCTGTCGAGCAGTTCAACCAGGCAGCCGATCTCATCGGCTTGGAGGACGAACTTCGCCAGATTCTCAGCACGTGCAAGCGCGAACTGACCGTCAACTTCCCGGTCGAAATGGATGACGGATCGATCAAAGTCTTCACTGGCTATCGCGTCCATCATAATCTCGCCGCTGGACCAGCCAAGGGTGGGATCCGCTATCACCCGAACGTGACCCTCGACGAAGTCAAAGCGCTCGCCATGTGGATGACTTGGAAATGCGCGATCATGGGTCTCCCGTTCGGTGGCGGGAAAGGCGGGGTACGCGTCGATCCCAAGCTCCTGTCCCCCGGCGAACTCCAGAATCTCACGCGCCGGTACACGACAGAGATCTCGATCCTGCTCGGACCACATCAGGATATCCCCGCCCCGGACGTCAACACCAACCCGCAAATCATGGCCTGGATCATGGACACCTACAGCATGCACCGTCACGGGGGCGTGAGCGTGCCCGCAGTCGTGACCGGCAAGCCGCCGATCCTCGGTGGTTCGGCCGGTCGTTTGGAGGCGACCGGCCGGGGCGTCGTCTTCGCGATCGAAGAAGCAGCGAAGACCTACGGGATCGACCTGACCCGAGCACGTGTCGTGATCCAGGGTTTCGGCAACGCCGGCTCGACCGCTGCCCGTTTGCTCGACGAGCTGGGCAGTCGGATCGTCGCAGTCTCCGACTCGCGCGGCGGCATCTACAACCCGCAAGGACTCGACATCCCAACGGTCCTCGCATACAAGCAGCAGACCGGTTCGGTCGTCGGCTATCCGGAAGCTGAAAGGGTAACGAATGAGGAATTACTCGAGCTGCCTTGCGACATCCTGATCCCGGCTGCGTTGGAGGAGCAAATCACTGAACGGAACGCTGCGCGGATCCGCGCCCGGCTCATCGCCGAGGCCGCGAACGGACCGACCACGCCAGAAGCGGATCGGATCCTTTTCGATCGCGGCATCATCGTGCTGCCGGACATCTATGCCAATGCCGGCGGCGTGACTGTCTCGTATTTCGAGTGGGTCCAAGGGCTCCAGCACTTCTACTGGACGGAAGAGGAAGTGAACAGCCGCCTCCGCGCGATCATGACGCGCGCCTTCCAAGCGATCCATGCTACCGCTGAGCGCTACCGTGTCCAGCTCCGCACAGCCGCGCTCGCACTCGCTGTCCAGCGCGTCGCCGAGATCACTCGGTTGCGCGGTATCTATCCGTGACGCTTTTCGATGAGACAGCTGGTACCTCGGCGTGCACCCCCCCGCTCGACACGACGTGGAGCGGAGGGGTGCCGCGCCCCGCTCGCTGCGCTCAGTGGGTTCCGATAGATCCCCAGTGGCGAGCCCACCCATCAGGCAGCGAGGGAGCACAGCGTCGTTTTGCTCGCGTCGGCCTCACGGCAGGAGCCGACCGTCCATCGTCCAGCTTTGGCGCACCGCCCGCATGGCGAGGCGATCGCGAGCAAGTCGACTGCCGGAGCGGCAGGATGCGAGACGTTCCTGGTACCGCCATCCAAACAGCGGTCCCATTGCACCGCCGGGTACCACGGCGAACACCGGCCACACCAGAACCAGATCAGCCGAGCGCATCGTCCATCGCCTCGTCGCTCGGCAGCCAGCGAGCCAGAGCCGCCTCGAAACCGGCCACCTTCCCGTCCGTGATCACGATGACGCCAGCTTCGCTCGCTAGTTCCCGTCCACCCTCGGTCAGTCGGACACCCGCCACGCCGGGCAAGACGAGGGGGTGGAGCTGACGCAGCGCAGCGGCACGACGAACCGCCCGCTCGACATCGGTGCGATCGACCGTCGCGGACACTTCGATGACGACCCACACCTCCGGCTGCTCGGCTGTGGACAGCCGCCCTGAGACGACGAGGTCGGCTTCGAAGAGATCGTCCCCCTCTGGACCGGGCAGCCGCTCGGTGATGAGTTCCGCCAACTGTCCGACCGTCATCGCGCGAACGCGTCGCAGCCGGCGACCGAAAATCGCGGGCGCGCGCTCGCGATAGTACTGCTCCAGAGCCTTGCCGGTCAGCTCATCGAGACGGTTGCGCACCCTGACCAGTTCATCCTCGACCGATCCGACACGCTCCTCGAGCGAGCTGACCCGCTCTTCGACCGAGCCGAGACGATCTTCGACCCGCTCCATCCGCTGCGTCAAGGCTTCGATCTGAGCTTCGACGCGCTCCATCCGGGCAGTCAGGGCTTCGATCTGCGCCTCGACCCGCTCCATCCGCTGCGTCAGGGCCTCGATCTGAGTCTCCACGCGACTGGCCAACTGATCGATCGAGCGCGCGACGTCATCGATGCGCTGACCGAGTCGCTCGATCTGCGCGTCGATCCGGGCCTCGCGCTCGCGCGCCGCTTGCCGATCCCGCTCCATCGCCTCGATCAATCGATCGACCGCTTGCTCGATCCGCCGGACCCCCGCTGGAAGTTGCAAAAACTCTTCGCCGAGCAAGACCTCCAGGAGGAGGCGCCGGAACTCGGCATCTTCCCGGATCCGCCGGATCAGCTCTTCTGGCAAGCGATCGGCTGCCACGCTCGCAGGCTCCTTCCGCTGTTCTTCACCACGAACTCGAATAGCCCGGTTCACGGAACGCGCGGTCCGCATCGAGCATAGTCCGGCCGGGAAGCGAAAACAAGGCATGCCGAGGTCGAGGGGACGCACTCGCCGCGAAGCCGGCAGCGTCCGAGCGGAGCACGCTCAGGCGGTTGCCGGAGCACACAAGAGCTCGCGGAGTTCGGGCTCGCGCTGCTGCTTGGTCACGATGATCAACTCGTCTCCCGGCTCGATGACCGTCTGGCCAGTCGGAATGATCAGTTCCCCGCGGCGGATGATCGCCGTGATGATCGCCTCGGGCGGCAAGGGGAGCTGCCAGATCGGCTGGTTGACGACCGGCGATTCGGCGGCGACTTTGGCTTCCACGATCGCCAGATCGGCGTGTCGGAGCGCCAAGAGGTGGACGAAGGGTCGCTCAGGGATCTGTTGCTCGATCAGACTCAAGATGACGTTCGTTTGGCTCACGGTGACATCGATCCCCAACCGGCGGAAGAGCTCCTCGTTCTTGGGGTTGTTGACGCGAGCGATCGTTCGGCGGACACCGAACCGCTCGCGCGCCACCTGACAAATCACCAGATTGTCCTCGTCGTCACCAGTGACTGCGATCACGACATCGGCGCGCCCGGCACCAGCTGCCGCCAGTGTCGCGACTTCTGCCCCATCCCCCTGCATGACGATCGCACCGAAGCGGTCGCGATAGATCTGCACTTTGACGGGGTTCTTCTCGACGAGGAAGACCTCGTACCCCTCGTTGACGAGCGTCTTCGTGAGATAGTATCCGACCTTCCCACCACCGACGACGATGATGTACATCGCGGACGCTCCCCACCCAGCTTTCGAGAGATGCTCAGCCGGTCTTCGTCACCAACTCATCGCGCACAGCCTGCTCGATCATCTCCGAGACGGTCCGGGTCGGGCAGATGACGGTCAAGCCGAGTTCGCGATAGATTTCGGCACGATCGGGATCGTAGATACGCAAGATCACTTTCGGAACGCGGTAGATGACTTGCGCGATCTGGGCGGCCATGATGTTCGTGTTGTCGTTCTCGGTCACAGCGATGAACACGTCAGCCTGCTGGATTCCAGCATTCCGGAGCACATCCTCGTCGATGCCGGTCCCGAGAACGAGCTGGCCGCGGAAGCCAGGCGGCAGTCGCCGAAAGGCTGTCTGTCGCTGGTCGACGACCGAGACCTGATGCCCTTCCTCAGCGAAGTCGCTCGCCAGTTTCGCCCCGACGCGTCCACAACCGACGATGACGATCTTCACGATGCTGCCTCACCCCGCTCAGCGACCCGCACGACAACGACGTCGCACGGGGCATTGTCAAGGATATATGGAAGCGTCTCTCCCTGCGTCAGGACTCCCAGGGTCCAACGGCTCCTCGTCGCCATGACGATGGCATCGGCCGCTCGTTCGATCGCCTCGTCGACGATCGCCGCACCAGCCACGCGCGCCTGCAGAAGCTCGGTCAGTACCCGCTTCCACTTCCCGCGCGCGACACGCTGCGCGTACTGCGCTGCTCGTTCCAGGATCGCGGACCCCCGCTCGATCTGTTCGGGCAACTCGACGTCCAAGGCATACCGCTGTGGGACCTCGACCACATACACGAGGATGAGCGTCGTATCGCTGCCGGCACAGACCGCTGCCGCCAGGTCGATCGCCCGCTCGTCGTCTGGTGACCCACTCACCGGGACGACCACCCGGCGGTAGACTCGTGTCACCTTTCTCCTCCAGTCCGATCGCGATGCGCGGTCAAAGGCCAAGCGCGAGACGCTCGATCAACAGCTGGGGGAGTCCCGCCGCTGCCATCTCGGCCTGCACCGCTTCGATATTGTACGGCACGCGCCGAAAAGTGAGACGCTGCGCCTCTGGCTCCCAAAGCAGAAAGGCAGCCCGAGGATCCCCATCCCGCGGCTGCCCCACCGACCCCGGGTTCACCAGCAGGCGCCCCGCACGGGTGTCGATGACCATTCCATCGGACGGCTGCAGCGGTCGCTCACCCCGCTGTGCTGCTTCCTCGCTCAACAGAAACGGCACGTGCGTATGTCCAAAAAAGCACAGGCGCGTCTTCAGCAACCGGAAATTCGCCCGCGCTTGCTCCGTCGTGAACACGTACTCCCATATCGGTGCCCGCAGGCTCCCGTGCACCAGCGTCACCTCGTCGAGAACCAGCTTCTCCGGCAAGTTCTCCAAAAAGGCACGGTGCTCGGTTCCCAGTTGCAGCATCGTCCAGCGCAAGGCGTAGCGAGCGACCGGGTTGAAGCCCTCCAGCGGTAAGCGCCCCAAGCAAG
The DNA here is from genome assembly GCA_034434855.1 of Thermomicrobium sp. Lineage (GTDB taxonomy): Bacteria > Chloroflexota > Chloroflexia > Thermomicrobiales > Thermomicrobiaceae > Thermomicrobium. The sequence goes on along the minus strand of DAOTYK010000255.1, from coordinate 2,664 downwards.
CGGCATCGTGGTTCCCCAGCACGGTCGCCGGCCCGGCGATTTCCCGGATGCGTTCGACACACTCGCGCGGCCGCGGGCCGTACCCGACGACATCCCCCAAACACCAGACACGATCCACCGGGCCAGCCGCGGCGAGGACCGCTTCCAACGCTTCCAGGTTGCCGTGGATGTCCGAGACGACGAGAACGCGCATCGCTCCTCTCCTTTCGAGGGTACTCCAAGAACGCCGGTACGGCGAGACGAAGACGCTCGCACCGGTCAATCGCACGCTTTTTCGGCGCCGAGCCACCGCTCGGCCAACGCACCGACCGCGCGTCGTTCGCATCACACGCTCGCCGACGCCACGCGCGAAGTCAGGGCGCTTGCCGAGAGCAACCGAGGAAGACGGCGATGTCCGGAGGCGATGATGCTCGTCCTCGAGTGGTACCATGGATACTGCCGGTACCGCCGGGGAAGGAGGGAAACGATGGTCCAAGCAGGAAACGACTGGAAGCTCTGGAGCGTGCTCGCCGGCGGGACTGCCGTGACGATCGTCGCAGCGCTCGTCGCGCGCCGGCGACATCGCCGCACCGTGCGCGAGCGACTCGCTCAGCAAATCGACCTCGAATCGACGCTGAGCTCGCTCCGCGAGGCGGTGCAGGAGGTGCGCGAGCGACTACCAGTCCACGACGGGAAGGTCGCACGCTCCCTCTGGCGCAAGCGCGTCAAGCCGCTCGTCCAGCAGGCTGCCCGCACCGTACCGGAACGCGCCCGCAGTGCGACCGCGGTCTTAGAGGCAGAACGGGCAGCGGTGGAAAAACTGCAGCGCGAAATCTTGCCCGTCACCGAGCAAGCTGCTCGCCAGGCAGCGCTGACGGCCGAGCGAGCGCTCCAGCGAGCTACCGAACGCGCCCGTGCCGTCCCCAGGCGTCTCGCACCGCCCTCCGCTCACCCTCGCCGGCCAGGCGTGCTCGCCCGCCTCGCAGCAGGTACGCGAGACGCTGCTGCTCTCGGCTTTTGGATGGGCGCGGCAGCAGCTCTGGTCTACTTTGGCCTGCTTCGCCCCGATCAGCGCGAGCGACTCCAGCAGGGCGCGAGCTCGTTCGTTACTCAGCTCCGTGAGCTGTGGGCCGATTTCTCCTTCGGCGAGGAGCCTCTCCCCGAGTTCACGGAGTGAGCGGCCGAGAGTTAGCAAGTTCGGAACCGACACGTGGACCGATGCTCACCGCCATCTTCGGCCCGCTCGTCGGGGACTCGCTCGATCTTCCCGCTCAGCTAGTCGGCAGCGGGTGGGTCGTGGTGCGACGGCATGTTCCCAGTACACTTCTCTCGGGAGGCGAGGCATGAACGACGAGATCGACACGCGCCATGACCTCGAGCGGTTCCACCGTCGCGTGACCCGCGGGGTGAAGCTCGATCGGGCCTCGAGCACCGAGGTCACTCCGGAAGTGCTGGCCCGCCTTCTTCACGCGTTGGCCGATCCGACCCGCCTGCGCATCGTCGAGCTCCTCGCTCGCGAAGGAGAACTCCACGTCAGCGCACTCGTGGAGCGACTCCAGCAACCCCAAGGACGCGTTTCGACGCACCTCGCTTGCCTGCGGACCTGCGGACTCGTGCGAGTGCGCCAGGACGGGAAGTATCGCTTCTACGCCATCGCGGACCACCGCGTTCCCGCCTTGCTCGCACTGGCCCGCGACTTGGCTGTTCCCTATGCTGCAGCGATCGCGACGTGCCGAGTCGCTGCACGCCGCTGTTCCCTGGAGGATTGACGGATGCGTCAACTCGTTCTCGCGCTGCTCGCTCCGTGTCGCCTCGGGTGGCTCATCGTCGCACTGGCGATCGCCGTCTACGGCTTCTCGACTGGACAATGGGCATTGCTCATCGTTGCCCTTGCCCCACTGCTCGGTACCCTTGCTGCACTCCTGATCGCACGCCGCAGCCCCACCTGCACGCTTCCCGAGGAGGTCCGGTCGCGTGAGTGAGTTCCAAACGGTCGTCGCGGCCTGGCTCGCGACGGTCGCGGGATGGCTTCCCTTCGGCTATGCCTTCGGTGCCGGCATGCTGGCAGCGGTCAATCCCTGCGGCTTCGCGATGCTCCCGGCATATCTCGCCTTGTATCTCGGCCTCGACGACAACCGACCAGCGAACGCTCCCGCGCGACTGGGCCGCGCACTGCTCGTCGGTATCGCCGTCTCGTTCGGCTTCTCCACGTTGTTCGTCTTGGCCGGTCTCGTTGTCTCGCTCGGCGGCAGCTTCCTCTTCCCGGTCATGCCCTGGATCGGCACGAGCATCGGTATCGTCCTCATCCTCATGGGAGTGGCGATGTTCTCCGGGCGAGTCATCGCTCCTACCCAGTTCGAGCGGCTCGCCGACCGCTTGATGCGTCGCGGGGAACGATCGGTCCGAACTTTCTATCTCTTCGGTCTCGCCTATGGTCTGGCATCGCTGAGTTGTACCTTCCCGGTCTTCATGATCGCTGTTGGAAGTGCGCTCTTGAGTAGTGATCTCTTGCGGGGGACGCTGCAGCTGGTCACCTACAGCCTGGGGATGACGAGCGTCGTCGTCTCCCTGACCGTTGCGCTGGCTTTCCTGCGCCTCGGGCTCGTGCGGGTGCTCCGGCGAGCCATCCCCTATGTGCAGACCGCAGCGGCCGCCTTGCTCGTCTTCGCCGGCGTGACGATCCTC
>DAOTYK010000254.1:0-6632 GCA_034434855.1 Thermomicrobium sp. | reverse complement strand
GGCATACACTGCGTGACTCTTCGGACGAGGTGGTTCGCTCGGAGGTGGCCAGTCCCAAGGAATGAAGGCCGGGGGACGCGGTGGCTGGCTGAAGTCGAAGGCGTTCATGATGCTGGTGGCGCGTGCATCGCGCTCAGCGAGTGGCTCCAGATCCCAGTTCTCTTCGATGAACTTGAGGATGGACGTGAAGTCGTAGGTCGTCGAGTCGATGAAGCCGCGCTTGGCATAGGGGCTGACGAGGAATGCGGGAACGCGGAAGCCGTACCCATAGTCGTCGACTTGTGGTGGTGGCACGTGATCGTACCAGCCGCCCCAGTCATCATAGGTGACCAGGAAAGCACTGTTCCACCAGTAGGGGCTTCTCATGAGGGCCTGAATCAGGGAGCGGACGAAACGCTGGCCGGCCTGGATGCTGCCGGGTGGGTGCTCGCTCGCGCCAGAAGGGACGATATAGGCGACTTCTGGTAGGGTGCCGTTCTGGAGGTCAGTGAAATACTCGTCGAGCGGCACGATACGTTGGAAGAGCTTGGGATCGTCCAAGTAGCGCGGCATTGCGAGGAGCGGGCACCACACCACTTGGGCGGCACGGGGCCCGATGATCTCCGTCCGTGAGCGATAGGTGATCGAGGGATCGTAATTCTGGATGTAAAATTTCCAGCTGATTCCGGCCTCGTCGAGTCGATCGAAGATGGTGACGATATCGTTCGAGAAGCCCTCGGGAGGAATGCTGTTCTTCTCGGTACCTGGGACAGCAGCGATCCAGTACATATGATTCCAGACGCTCCCACCATGAGCAGAGCTGAAGAAGCGGTCGAACAGCACGTACTGGCTGACGAGATTCCAGTAGTACGGAAGGTCGCGTCCATCGTAATAGCCCATGGCGATACGCCCATCTTGGTTGCGCAGGCGCAGTGCCCAGATGAAGCCGTCCATGCGACCGCCGTTGTACTGACGACGGAACGTCAAGACACTGTGATCGAGGTCCTCGATCGGGAGATTCCCGAGATGGAAGGGGCGGACACACTCGCTCCTCGGGTCGGTCGGATCGAGTGGCATGCAGACGTCCGGTGGAAGACCATCTGCTCCTGGGTACGTCCCGAAGTAGTTATCGAATGTATGGTTCTCTTGCATGAGCACGATGAAATGACGGATCGGCGTGTTCGGCTCGCGCCGTACTGCGGCAGCTGGTGCTGGTAGGAGAGCGAAGAAGAATGCAGTGACGACGAAAAGGACCCGAGAGAGCTTCATGGGCGCACCTCGTAGATCACGATCACGGGGAGTTCGACTCGTTGCCCAGTGGCATCGACCGTCCGGACGGTCTGCGTATGGACGACACGACCGTGGTAACGCCGCGCGTAGGTGAGGAGCTTTTCGGCGAAGAATGGCGAGCGTGCAGCGGAGTAGGCATCCCAGACCACGTAGTGGATCTCACCGCTACGCAGATACAGATCCGGGTTTACGACTGGCTCATAGGTCGGATTCCGATGCAGCGGGTTGGGGCTGACCGAGAGACCGTATGCTTTGCGGTGCCCGTAAAACTGGATGATGTTCGCCATCGAGGGGCCGATGGTGAGGAGCTTCGTTCCCTGTGGCGTGTGCTCCCGCACCCACATGCCCGCTTCGCGCCCACCGGGCACGCCGCCCGAACCAGCGAGGAACGTACCGTTCGTGCTCGCTCGGAGGCGTTCCACTGAGGGAAATGCGAGCGATCCTGCGACAGCCAGCACGGCGAACAACCCGAGCGCCCGAAGCCAGCTGGGACGGAAGCGGTGGTGGATCGCCGGACGAGTCGTACCGAGGGCGAAGAGGCGCGCGAGCGTGCGGGCACCGAGAATGGCGGCAGCCGGCACGATGGCTACGAGATAAGGGAACCCCTTGGTCGGCCAAGCTTGGAAGAACGCGAATGGAACGAACAGCCATGCTACCAGCATCGTCTCGCGCCAGCTCCAGACATGGCGTGCCAACCAAAGCCCGAGGAGGGCAAGCGCGAAGAGCGCAAGACCCAGGGCCGGCGGAATCGTCCACAAGTAGAACCACCACTCGTGATTGGGGCGCCGGAAGAATTGCCAAACCAGGTACTGTATCGTGCGTTCGGTCCCGCTTCCACCGGCCAGAACAGTCGCGAACGGATGGACGGCGATCATCGCACCGAAGGCAGCGAGCGCGATCAGCAGATCGCGCGGGCGGTCGGAGAGCTGGGGGTGGATCGCTAGTGTCAAGACCAGCGCGCCGAGGAAGATGAATGCGGTCTCCTTGGTGAGAAAGGCAAGGCCAAGTTGAAGAGAGCTGACGACGAGCCAGTGACGCTGGCGGGTAGCCGCGTAGCGGGCGAAAGCGAGAAAGGCGAGCGCGACCCAGAAGGCCATGGGGCCATCGAGAAGGGCCTGGCGCGTCACCGTGATGTGATACGGCATCAGTGCGACGAAGAGCGCGGCGACTGCTCCCACCCACCGTCCGTACAGCAGTCGCCCGATCATCATCGTCACCCCGATCGTGGCCAGGCCGAAGCAGACCGCCAGAAGTCGCCCAGCGAGATCGAGCCCTTCCCGACCGAAGAAGGGAATGGTCAACGATGCCAGGAACGGGAAGAGCAAGGGATGAGCCCGGAACAATGGGAAGAACTGACTCAATATCGGTTCCTGCGCGAGCGCGGCGGCCTGGCCGAGGTAGACAGCTTCGTCGCTGTTGACGCCGTAGCGGTCGATCCCCCACAAGCGCAGGAGTCCGCCGCTCAGGAGAGCGATGACGAAAAGGAGTGCTGGGCCGAACTGATCGAGGCGTGATCTCGCCACTGTGCCAGGATGAAATCGAGCACGGTGGGAGCCAGCCGGTCTCTGCTCGCGTTCTCGTGGTGCTGAAGAAGCGCTGGGAAGCAGGCGGCGGAGGGTACTCATCGGGCGACCCTGCCCTCCACGCTCGCTGGGAAGGCGAACGGTGCCTGCGGTGTCGTCCCGTTGGCGGTGAAGCCGAACCGCTCAGCGATGACGCGCCACCAGTCTAGGGCGGGGCGCGCGACGAGTTGGCACGTCGCATCGCGGAGGGCAGCCTCGACGATCGCGCGTTCGGCTGCAGCCAGATCCTGGCCCCCGATGCGCGTGAGGAAACGGCGGATCGCTGGATACGGTGGAAAGCCGTAGGCATCGTCGGTATTCGCGAGGAGGATCTGCAGCGCTTCAGCCTGATCGAGGGGACGTGCTGCCTCCGTACCGCGTTCGATAACGACGAGGTGAGCTAGCCGAGCAGTTGCCCGCTTGCGGACTTGAGGAATCAGTTGCTCGATGTGATATTTGGGCGGCGGGATCAGCCATTGGATGAAAAGATTGATCGTCGCCACTGGCAGACGAGACGAGGCCAAGAGCTGGGCGACACGACGACCAGTCCGCGAGTGGACGCGGCTCTGGACGAAGAGCGCGAGTCGCTGTCGTCGCGATAGCCGTGCGGTCGGCACAGCGGCAACAGTGTGCCGACTGATGGTGAGCGGCTTCGGATAGGCGAGCACGAGACCATCGGAGCGGACGAGCGTCAAGTCGTCGGACAAGAAGGCTCCCTGGTCGGTCGCGCGTCGCTGGTGCTGCAGGATGCGCAAGATGGTGGTCGTCTTGCCGGTATCGGTCCGTGCGGTGACGAGTGTCGCTCGCTCGCCAGCTGTGATGCACGCTGCATGGATCAAGGCGTACCCATGCTGAACGAACGTCCAGCGCAGGATCGGTTCGAGCACGTTGGTGTACAGCACATGCGGGGAGTGGCGGAGTGCCGGCGAAACGACGATTCGGGTCGGCCCGCTGAAATCCGCCTCGAACCAAAAGCCGAAAAGACCCAGCCCATCATCGTAGCGGATGCGCTGTGGTCGCTCGCTGTCCGGTTCCACGTCATGCCAACCGAAGCGACCGAGAGGTCCGGGTGCGCGGAGGCCACCGATCTCGATCGTGATATCGGGCTTTTCGACGCGGTCGACGCGGAACCGCTCGAGTTCCGGCAGCGTGACAGCTGACTGAACCGTGAGGATTCCATGCAGGTCGTACGAGTATCGCTGGCGACGGGTTGGCCAGATCCAGGCGGTCGAGATGCCGAAGCGCAGAACCGCCAGTGCGCCGAGCGAGACGATGTTGGACAACACGTAATAGATCCCGATGATCGACGTGAGGAAGAAGAGCAAAGGTGCACGGATCAGGAGGCCAGCGATGTTGGCAGCAGTGAAGAGCGTGAGGCGTGTTCGCCAGTGACGGCCGTCGCGGCGGTCCGGGAAGACGAGGCGGTCGGTGAGCGTATAGTTCCACAGGCTGGAGGCGAGTGTGGCCCCAGCGGCACCAGCGAGATAGTGGAGCTGACCGATCTCGACGAGCCCGATGAGCGCCAGGGTGTTGACGAGAAGACCGGTCGTCCCGATCGCGGCGAAGCCGGCGAAACGGGCCCGCTCCTCGCCGAGTCGCAGGGTAGCCAGGTGGCCGAGATAGCGAAGTCCTTCGCCGATGCTTGCCTTGCTTTGACCGGCGTGACGCCGTCCGAAGACGTAACTGACTTCGGCCACACGGAGGAATGGGTGCCGGACTAGGATCTCGAGGAGGATCTTGAAGCCACGCGGGTGCATGCTCGCTAGATCGAGGCGATCGCGCCGGATTGCAAAGAAGCCGCTCATCGGATCGGTCACCCCCCGCAAGCGCAGGGGGAAAGTGAGCCGTGCCAGTGTCGTCGACGCCCGGGAGACAGCGAGCCGGGCAAGATGCAGCCCAGTGGCGCGGCCGTCGTCGCGATAGCGGGAGGCGATGACGAGATCTGCCTGGTGGAGTTGGGCAGTTGCCAGAAGACGGGGGATCAACTCTGGCGGATGCTGCAGGTCAGCATCCATGACGATGACCCACTCGCGGGACGCAGCACGCATTCCGGTGAGAACGGCCCCGCCGAGCCCACCGTCGCGTGCTCCCGGTGGCCGGTGAATGAGGCTGACTCGGGGATCACGGGAAGCGAACGAGCGCACGCGCGCTGGGGTATCGTCATCGCTGTCGTCGACGAAGAGGATGTCGGAACCGGGAGGAAGTTGCGGAAGCAACCGGACGAGCAGCGGTTCGATGTTCTCTGCCTCGTTCCGTGTCGGAACGATGACGGTCACGCTCGGCAGGGTGGAAGTCGGTGCACTCATGTCCAGCCGATGCGCGGTGGCTCCCGATGCTGCGGTAGAGTCCGTTCTCATGGATATCCCCCTTGCGGAACGCCAGAGCGACGTGCCCCATTCCGGCTCGTGTGAAGCAGAACGCACACCTCTCCCTTCCGTCCCTCGGTGAGGCGAGGAGTACGAGATCATCGCGCGGACTGGCTGCGATGAGCCGATCTCCCGCGAGCGTGGACGGTGTTCACACGATCTTCACAAGAAATCCTCGTCGATCGAGCGGGTAACTACCAGCGCATCGGTTGTTCGCGAGATGCTCAGAGCTTGGTCAGGAGGTGTCTGGCAGTGCAGCGCTCGTCACGAGGAAGGGCGGAGCACGACTACGGCGAAGAAGGCGAGGCCGGCACACGCGAGGAGAAAGACACCGATGAGGAGAGCCAGCGCGAGCAAGACTGCTCGATCGAAATCGTCACCACCGTGCACGAGTTCCCCCTCCGGCTCCTCGCTCGAGCCTACCATGCCGGTTGCGTGTCTGGTCAGGCGATGGGCACGAGCGCAAGTGGCCGGACGGGCGAGCCGGTGGCCCCGACGAGCTGGAGTGGCGTACAGACGAAGGTGAAACAGCGGACGCCGTGTGCCGCAAGTTCCTCGAGTGTCAGATTCTCGATGATAGGGATGCCGTGTTGGACGAGGAAGATCACATGCCCCGGCAAGTCGCAGCCGAGTTCGTCGTCGACCAGGCCCGGCAGATCCCACGTCATGGTGTCGCAGCCGACGACGCTGGGACGTTGGGCAGCAAGCCAGCGCGACGCATCGGGTGCGATGCCAGGAGCATCGAGATAGCGAGGTGGGTCGTGCCAGAAGCGCCCGTTCCCAGTACGGACGAGGATTGCCATTCCCGGCTCGAGTGCCAGGCTGTCCCGTGTGCAACAGGCTTCCAGATCAGCGGCGGTCACGAGTTCGCCTGGGGAAAGCGCCTCGCGACCGCGCAGTGCTGCCACGTCGAGCAGGACGCCCGGAACGACGAGCGGCGGCACTGTCTCGACGCCGAGATGGGAGAAGCCCCGTGGTCCGGCGGCGGTGATGGCATCGATGTCGCCATGCAAGCGCCCGTGCCATGCCTGGTGGCACGGCGCATCGATGTGAGTTCCGGTGTGCTCCATGAGGAAGAGCAGACCGGAAGCGGAGGAACGCGGACCAGCCGATGGACCGGCTGGTGGATCGCTGTGCCGTCGGTGGAGCGCATAAGCATACCCTGGCCGGTGTGCAGGATAGACCGGCATCTCCGGCGTGCGCGGCTGTTCGAGATCGAAGACGAGCACGTTCTGCCCCGCGAGCTGACCTCGCCCCGGCATCGGCGGATTCCTCACCCCCGACGGTTGGTCCGCTCGAGATAGTCCATCGCGGTGCGATAGCGTTGGCTATCGATCATGCCGCTCTCGAAGTAGTAGGTGAGCATCGTGCGCAAGCGCAAGATCGGCATGACATGGTATCCGTGAGCATGGAGCCGCTCGGCTCCTCCCTGCTC
>DAOTYK010000253.1:0-2077 GCA_034434855.1 Thermomicrobium sp. | reverse complement strand
ATCCGCGGAACGAACGTCGTCAATCGCAAGCAACAGCGCTTCTATCCAGTCGAGACGACCGATTGGACGATCACGCTGCTCCTGTACAGTGCTAGCTTCACGGTGCGCGATGCTTTCTTCGGGCTCCCGGTCGGTCGCGCTGTGCAGTTGATCTATCCAGACGGCTCGAGCGAATTCGTCCCTCTTCGCGATGGGCGGGGGGTCATCCGCGCCCTTCCGCGCGGCGAGTACCGCGTGCAGGCGACCGGTGTCTTCGGCTGGAGTCCACCGGCACCCTTGGCGCTTTCGCGAAACCAGGAGGTCGAGATCACTGTCCTGAGCGGGCTCGATCTCCTCGCCATCGGAGCAGTGGGGCTCGCCCTGCTCGTAGCACTGCTCCTGGCAGGGCGCCCTCATCTCTGGCCACTCTACAAGCCACGTTCCACACCCGCTCCATTACCGAGACCCTCGGCATCGTCAGAAAACCGTATCCGTCGTCTCGCTCTGATGACGACGCTCGGACTCGCCCTCTTCGGAACGATCTTCCTGACGCAAGGCCTCGCCCGCAGTGATCGCCCACCCATCGTTCCGGTGGCGTCCAGTAGCTCGCATGGTCCTGACCAGCCTGCGAGACCGACGCCACAGCGATCGATGACGACTCCCTCAGCCACGCCGGTTACCCCATCCGCGATCACGATCGCTCCTGAGTTCGCAGACTTCTGGCTGACGAACGGCGGCCTCGCCGCTTTCGGTCAGCCGACCGCGCCACCCCGGTGGGCGATCGCCGAAGATGGAAGCCGTGTCTTCCAACAGGACTTCACGCTCGCTCGTCTCGAATACCGGCCTGAGCTCGCCGGAACCCCGTATGCGATCCAGCTCGCTCGCATCGGTGTCGACGAGGCCAGGGCGCTGGGTCTCCTCGATTCGCCACCCTTCCAGCGTCAGGATCCGACTAAACCACCAGCACCCGATTGCACGTACTTTACCCAGACCGGTCACTGGACGTGCGGGGTCTTCCGATCCTACTGGCGCCGTCAGGGCCTGGACCTGGGAGACCCCGGAGTCTCGGTCCGCGAATCGCTCGCCTTGCTCGGCTACCCGATCAGCGAGGCATTCCTCGACGAGGCGGGACGACTCGTCCAGTACTTCGAGCGAGCCCGTCTCGTCTCCTACCCTGAGTTGCAGGGGACCGCAAACGAAGTGATCCGCGACCCGATCACGAGGAGAGCACCATGAGACGATCGCTCTCTTTCCTCTTTGCCGCACTCATCTCGCTTTTCGGCGGGCTCCTCGCCACGTCTCCAGCTCGTGCGACACCCCTCACGACCGGAGTACCAGTCTTTGCCTACTATTATATTTGGTTCGATCCAACTTCGTGGAACCGTGCCAAAAGCGATTATCCACTCCTCGGACGCTACTCCAGCGACGACCGTGTGGTCATGCAGCAGCATATCCGCTGGGCGAAACAAGTCGGCATCACGGGGTTCATCGTCAGTTGGAAGAGCACGCCCACGCTCAACCGCCGGCTCGATCAGCTCGCCGAACTGGCTGCCAGCGAAGATTTCCATCTCGCCATCATGTACCAGGGGCTCGACTTCGAGCGCCGGCCACTTCCCGTGGAGCGGGTCGCCGCGGACCTCGTCGCCTTTTGTGACCGGTGGGGCGGCCGCAACGTTTTCAACGACCTCTACGGCAAACCCCTGATCATCTGGTCCGGTACGTGGGAGTTCAGCGAGCGCGAGGTCCAGCTCGTTCGGCAGCAGCTCGGCAACTGTGCACTGCTTCTCGCCTCCGAGCGGAACGTCGCCGGCTACGAGCGCCTCGCGCATCTCGTCGACGGCAACGCGTACTACTGGTCGTCGGTCGATCCGGAGACATACCCACGTTACGAGGAAAAGTTGCGCGAGTTCAGCCAGGCCGTCCATGCTCACGGCGGCCTCTGGATCGCACCGGCAGCACCCGGCTTCGATGCCCGGCTCATCGGCGGCACGCGCGTCGTCGAGCGGCGGAACGGTGAGACGCTGCGTCGCCAACTAGCGGCAGCGTTCGCCTCCTCTCCTGATGCGATCGGACTGATCAGCTGGAACGAGTTCAGCGA
>DAOTYK010000252.1:0-3490 GCA_034434855.1 Thermomicrobium sp. | reverse complement strand
ATATCTTCTGGTGTCACGCCTTCGCGCTCGGCGGCCACCGTGATCGGCGTCCCGTGCGCGTCGCTCCCGCTCACCATGAGAACGCGGTTGCCGCGCAAACGGTGATAGCGGGCGAAGGTATCGGCGGGAATGTAGACACCGGCGACATGGCCGAGATGGAGATCACCGTTGGCGTAGGGCCAGGCGACGAAGACGCCGATCGTTTCTGGCATCGTTCTGTGCTCCTGCCACTCTGCCGTCCCGTTCGCTTCGTCTATCGATTAAAGCAGATCGCCGACGCCCTCTGACGCACCTGCTGGAGCTGCCCGTGTGGCTGCATTTCCCGAGCCCTTCCGGCGCGTCGCCACTGCGTCGCCCGCGACCTCGTCATGGCTACCGCTGTGCAGGGTCAGTTCCTAGGGACGATTTGGGTCGTGTGGCCCCTCGAGAGGAGAAGGTGGTCCCGGGCAGTGATCCGGCGCGCCAGCGGTTGGGGTGGTCGTCGCTACACGCACCCTGCTCGAACCGGCCTCAACCGGCGTTGCCCTTGGAGACACGCATCCAGCCTCCGTGGTGAGCCGGCAGCGCACTTCAGCTGCCGTCGACACCGCTCTCTGGCTCTCTCTGGCCCGCACTGCCCCGCGCGGTACACGCCAGCCCAAGGTCGCGCATACCGAGCCGATGGCGGTGGCGCTCCGCCGGGCGCGATTCCTCGATGCCGCTTTCGGCAGATTTCGTTCAGCGTGACACGCGCGGTGACTCGTCACGGCGATCGTTGCCTCGCACTCGGGCGATCAGGTATGCTGAAATTCAGTCATTGCTGAAATGCTGGAGAACGTATGGACGACCGGAGGCAGTTGGAAATCAAGGCCAAACTCTTTCGCGGATTCGCTGATCCGAGCCGTCTGGCCATCCTCGAAGTGCTCCGTTCGGCACCGGCGACGGTGGGGGAAATCGCTGTCTCGACTGGTCAGGGGCTCTCCAACGTCTCCAATCATCTCCGCTGCTTGCGGGACTGCGGATTGGTCGTGCGCCAGCGAGACGGGCAGCGTGTCCGCTACAGCTTGAGCGACCAGCGCGTGGCTGTGCTCTTGGAACTGGCGGAACGGGTGCTCGCGGAGAGCGCGACCGGAGTCGCTGCCTGCCCTCGTCATGATCGGGGCGAAGAGCGTCTGGAGGTCGGCGATGGTCGAGTCGGTGCGCTCCGCTGACGAACAGAAGCGCTGGACGACCCTCATTCTCCCTGTGGCGGAGCTGGATTGCGCGGAGTGCGCGCAGCACGTCGAGCAGGCGCTCCGGACGGTGCCGGGTGTCCTCGATGTCGAGGGTTTCCCAGTCGCCCGCAAGGTCGCTGTCGTGCTCGATCCCACGCGCGTCGACCGGGTCGCGATCGAGCGTGCGCTGGCTCGCGCCGGCTACACCGTCGGCAGCGAGCCGGCGGAGGACACGCAGTGGGCATGGCGTCGAGTCGCGGTGCTGAGCGGTGTCGCAGTCGCGGTCGTGCTGGGAGTCGTCGTGGCCGAGCTGGTGGGGCTGGTGGAGCGCGCCAACCAGGCGATTCCTTGGCCGATCTGGCTACTCGGGATCGCGATCGGCGGCTGGCCAGTTGTCCGGGACGTGGCGCGTGCGAGCTGGCAGCGGCGCATCACTGCCCATACCTTGATGACCATCGGTGCGCTCGCTGCGATGGTGGTCGGGGCGTGGGCCGCCGCTGCCATCGTCGTTCTGTTCATGCGTCTCGGTTCGGCACTCGAAGACGTGACGGGTCGGCAGGCTGGCCGTGCCCTTCGAGAACTCGCGGCACTCGCGCCGCAACTGGCACGAGTGGAGCGGGATGGAAACGAGCTCGAGGTGCCTGCCGGAAGCGTCGCACGAGGGGAGATCGTGCTCGTCCGCACCGGTGAAGCGATTCCGGTCGACGGGACCGTGCTGGAGGGGACAGCGCTGGTCGATGAGGCGGCGCTGACCGGAGAACCACTGCCCCGTGCGGTCGCCTCGGGCGACCCAGTTTATGCAGCTACGGTCGTGCGCTCGGGATCGCTGCGGATCCGCGCGACCGCGGAAGCAGCCGGCTCGACCTTCGCCCGGATCGTCCGACTCGTCGAGGCAGCGGAGGGACAGGCTGGGCGATTGCAACGAGTGGCCGACCGCTTCTCCGGCTGGTACCTCCCGGTCGTGGTCGCAGTCGCCCTGCTGACCCTGATCCTACGCCGGGACGCGTTGGCGGTCGCTGCTGTGCTCGTCGTGTCATGCTCCTGTGCGTTCGCGCTGGCGACGCCGATGGCGTTCGTGGCGACGATCGGTCGAGCGGCCCGTCGCGGTGTTCTGATCAAGGGTGGGGCGATTCTCGAGCGACTCGCCCGTGCTGATGTCCTGCTCCTGGACAAGACCGGCACGCTCACGCTGGGTCGCCCGATGGTGACCGACGTGGTGCCGGTGGCCGGTCGTTGCTCGGTGGAAGAACTCTTGAGCGTGGCAGCGGCAGCTGAACACGCTGCGACGCATCCACTCGCCGAAGCCCTGCGCATCGCTGCGCGCGAGCGGGGAGTCGCTCTGGTGCGGCCCGAGTGGTCGGTGGTCGATCCAGGCCTCGGGGTTCGCGCGCGGGTGGCTGGTCGGACGATCCAGGTGCGGGCATCGCTCCCGGGCGAGGCTGCGGTGCCGGAGATCGCTGCGTTTCAGGAAGCAGGGAAGACAGTCGTCATTGTCCAGCGCGACGAGGAAGTGATCGGGATCATCGCGTTCGCCGACGAACTCCGACCAGGGATCGCTGAGGCGGTCGCTGAGCTGCGTCGCTTGGGATTCCGGACCATCGAAATCCTCACGGGCGATCATGAGCGAGCAGCGGAAGCGTTGGCTCGGCCGCTCGGGATCAGCTGGCGGGCTCGCCTCCTACCCGAAGACAAGCTGGCGATCGTCGCGGCGTACCAGGCGCAGGGGCATGTGGTGGTGATGGTCGGCGACGGCATCAACGATGCGCCAGCTCTGGCCCAGGCCGATGTCGGGATCGCGATGGGACAGCTGGGTACGGCCTTGGCGGCTGAGACAGCGGATGTGGTGCTCTTGCGCGAGGACTGGGCACTCATTTCCGAGACGATCCGTGCTGCTCGGCGAGCTCTGCGGACTGCGTGGGTGAATCTGGCCGGAACGGCACTCTATAATCTGGTCGGCTTGAGCCTGGCAGCGTTCGGTCTCCTACCGCCGACGCTCGCGGCGACGGCACAAGTCGTGCCGGACGTCTTCATCCTGGGCAACAGTGCCCGATTGGGTTTCGGGAAACCATGACAGGGCAGAAGATTCCCGTGGAGCCGAGGCGCTCGGCCAGCATCCGACGAGCAGCGGTGCTCGGCGTCCTGTTCGGTCTCCTCACCTGTGCAGCACTCGCGGGGAGCCTCGCGTTGATCGGGCTCTTGCTAGGATCGCTGCGCTGATCGTTCACCGCGCAGCAGCGATCTCCGATGCGCGGATCAGGTAGGAGCAACAGGCGTCACCAGTCGCCAAGTGACACTGG
>DAOTYK010000251.1:0-8096 GCA_034434855.1 Thermomicrobium sp. | reverse complement strand
GACCGTCTCCTCGGCATGTCAGCCGAGACGTTGCGGGCCACCAAGGCGGTCGTTCAGCTGGCGGTTCGCGGTGCCGCGGAAAACGACGCCAGCTATCGCGAGCTCCTCGCGACCGTCTACGAGGGCGAGGCGTTCCGGGAAGGGGTGAGCGCCTTCCTCGAAAAGCGTTCTCCCAACTTTCCACAGAACCGGGTGTGACCGGTCAGGAGCAGACTGGCTTCGTTGGGGCTGTCCGCGCACGGGACTGCTGGGGGACGCTGGTCGAGGCACGCTCGTCGACAGGGGCGCGGATCCCCTCGGTGAGGCGGCTCGCTCGAGGGTCGAATCGATAGCTTCCGGCTCGTGTGCAAGACCGAACAGGCATCTCCTCGGACACACGCTGTCAGCGAGGAGCCGTCTGCTGCGTGGCGGTGCGTGTCGAGGGGTTTCGACTCGCGCGGCACCGTCGAACGTCGCCGCGCGACGGGCAGAGCGCGCTGTGTAGACAAGGGCGACGAGGCGAGACACAGCGCACGCGTCGAGCTGGCGGCTCACCGCTGGACGAGGACGACTGTGAAGTAATGCATCCCGTCGCGGCTGGTCGCTTCGGCGACACCGAAGTGCGTGAAGCGCGGATCGAGCAGGATGGCACGATGGGAGGCACTGGCGAACAGCGAGCGAGCTGCTTCGGCGACCGTCGTGTCTTCGGGGTAGTTGTTGCGCTGCAGGGTTTCACCGGCAAAGCGCCAGTCGACTCGGTAGGCGTCGAGCAGGTCGAAGACGGTGCGCCCCTCCGGCGTCGTATGCGAGAAGTATCCCCGGCGGGCCATGTCGTCGCTCCGCTCTTGCGCGATCCGGGTGAGCACCGGGTCGAGCGGCAGCGGAGCCAGCCCACTCGCCTGACGCATCCGGTTGATGCGATCAGCAAGATCACTCGCTGGGGTGCTTCTTTGGTAGAACGCGTCTCGACTCTTGCTCGCCCAAAGTTCAGCGCCCAAACGGCCGAGCAGGATCGCCCAGTCGGTTCCTGCTAGGTCAGGGTGAAATTCGAAACGCGCACGCTCGAAGTACTGGATCAACAGGCCGTTTTCCCAGAAGGGTTCCGTGATGGGGTAACCGAAGAGCCGCAAGCCACCTCGGTTTCGCCAGTAGGACAGAAACTCTGGCGCGATGGTATGTCCCGTTTCCGGGAAATAGAGTCGACCAGGAACCGGTGGTACGGGACGTAGATCACGACCCTCGCGTTCGGCCATCTCCCGGCCGAGCAGGCCGAGCAGCACTTCGTATTCGGTGCCGGCGTACTCAGGGTGGTACTCGAAACGCTGCCGCTCGAAGTACTGGACAAGATAGCCGTTTTCCAGGAAGGCCGGGCTGATCGGATAACCGAAGGTCGGGAGTCCCCCATACCGTTCGTAAAAGCGCTGGAACTCGGGCGCGACGTCGTACCCGGTCGGGTTGGAAGCCGCAGCTGGAGCCGAACTCACAGGACTGAGCGCAAAGGCGAGTAGAGCCAGGAGCACGAAGGCCGATCGCTTCATCGGTGCACCTCTCGCGAGTACGGCGGTCCCCTCGTGACCGCCGAGAAAAGCGATCGGCCGAGGAAACCCTAGCCGGGAGGGAGAGTAGGGTGATTGCCTGGTAGCTGATCTCGGTGAGGGAGGGTTCTAGCCAGTTAGACCCGGTACGAGCAGTGGGAGTTTTGGAGGAAGATCGGCTATGTCGCTTGAGCAGATTTCAGTCCGACTCGTCTCAGGATACCGTGCACCGGTGGCCGATCGGACAGACCTGAGACGGCATTGGTGGAGGGGGGAATCGCGAGTTGCAGTACGAGTGCGTCAGGCAGCGGCGCTATGCCTCGCGACGGGGTGAAGAGCCGGGATCATCCTACCCGGCACAGCTTGCCCGCTGCCTCATGCGAGTACTGCTGGCGTTGGGCACAGCTGCGGGTCGGCCGGGCGGCGACTGGGCGAAAGCGAATATGGCTCAGTATCCCGTTCTTTTGTCCGGATCGCGTCGTCGAATTCGGTTGTCCGCCAGCGCTGGAAGCTATCGGACTGAACGACGGGAGCATTTCGGGATGGAGGACGAGCAGACTCTGTTTGTCGGTCGGCTGTTCTAGAGCGATCCCGCGTTTCCTTACTGATCGTTGCTCGTAGAGCCAAAAGGGCGAGAGTTCATCGCTGGGAGCAGCGTTGGTTGGAGAACCTGCGATGACGCTGTTCAAGGTTAGGGTTGGGAGCCGCTTTTCTTCTGCCCGACCGAGATGTCCGGAAGGAAGCAGTGGAAGAGCGGTGCTCGGTTGCGTACATTGGGATACCGAGAGGCCGAGCACCGCACCGTGCCGTGAGCCGGGAAGAGCGGCTCTCAATCGCGGAAGCGGCGTGTCCAAGCTACCAGTGCCTCGAGCAGCTGGCGGATCCGCTCGCGCGTTTCCGGATCGATCAGACGACCATCACGAAAGAGCGCGGCGGCCTCCCGGACGAAAAGATCGGGCTTCGGGAGCACATACGACTCGGTCGATGCGAAGATCTGCCGGAGTGCAAGTTGCGCGCGGATGGTTCCGGAGATACCCGTGGAGGCACCCATCAGAGCGACCGGTTTGCGGCGCAAGGGACTCGTTGCTGGTGGACGGGAAGCCCAGTCGATCGCGTTCTTGAGCGGGCCAGGTACGCTCCAGTTGTACTCGGGGGTGGCGATCAAGAGCGCATCGGCACACGCTATGGCCTGCTTGAAGTGAAGAACTGGATCAGGTGGGCCAGTTCGCTCGAGATCCTCGTCATAGAGTGGTAGCTCGCGCAACTCGTACAGCTCGAGTTCGACACCGGGTGGGGCGAGTTCTTGAGCGGCCAGCAAAAGGCCGCGGTTGTAGGACTCGCGCCGCAAGCTTCCTGGTATTCCGAGTATCCGGAACACGCGTTCGGTCACGAAGCCTCCCTTGCCTTCACCGATACCGGACCTGCACCGGCCAAAGGGCACAGGTCGTCCCTCGGGGACGACTATCGATTGTGCGCAAAGGCGGGCGTTCGTGGCCAAGCGTACGGCTCAGAGTGCAACGACACGTGCGGCGGTGGATCAACGTCGGCAGTTTTGTCGATCATGTCCACGACGAAGAGCGGTGCAGTAGAGTACGGTAGTGGAGGCCACTATGGTTTTGGCCGTGGACCGGACCATGAAGTGGAGAGAGCGGTTCGTTCGCACGACGATGTTGGTCGGGGGGCTGTTCTTGTTCGCTTTGGCGCTCGTACTGGGGCTCCGTAGCGGCCTCGGTGCGTATTCGTGGATGGTTTTTCATGACGGGATCAGTCGCCACACGCCGCTGACCGTGGGACAAGCGAGCATCGTGGTCAGTCTGGTAACCGTGGGAACAGGCTGGGCGCTCGGGGTATCGCCTGGAGTGGGTACGGTCGCCAATCTCGTGCTGATCGGTATCTTCACGGACCTCCTTTTGTGGAGCGGAGCGATTCCTCAGGCTCGTGATACGTTCGAAGGGATGATCGAGGTCGTGGCTTCCGTTCTCCTGCTCGGCATCGCGAGCGGGATGTATATCGCCGCTGACTTTGGCGCAGGTCCGCGCGATAGCCTGATGCTCGCACTCGCTCGCCGGACGAGGTGGTCGATCGGATGGATCCGTTGGGGCATGGAATCAATCGTGACGGTCATCGGCATCCTCTTGGGGGGATCGTTCGGGATAGGGACGATCATGGTTGCGTTGACGGTCGGTCCGGCGGTCCGGCTGGGTTTTGCGCTCTTCGGCTTGGACGGTCGCGGCCGTCACAGGAGGGAGATGGGTGATGAACGACGGTGATCTCTTTGTCGTCGTCCGGCAGCGGCTCCTGCCCATGCTCCGCGCGGTGGCCGAGGAACTGGCTGATCGGACGGTTCCCGGGTACCCGATCGTCATCGACGATCCTGGGCAGGGGATCGTGGGGATCGCGCTCGCACCGGGGTTCAGTCTCGCCGTCGAGCGCCAGGGCGATCGCCTCCAGCTCGTGCGTCAGGTCGTGCAGCACCGCGCCCTGGTCCACACCGCTGCCGGGCGCGAGTGGTTCGGCGGCCAGCCTCGCGAGGAGCGAGAGGAACTGGACGTCGATCTCACGGACGTCGCCCTCCGCGACGAGCTGGCCCGCCTCCTCGCCGCCTGGCACAAGCACCCGTTGATCATCCGCCAGAGTGACAGCTGAAAAGGGAGAGAGGCAGGAGAACGCCCCCTGCCTCTCTCCGGTTGTTTCACGTGAAACAACCCTCAGCCCATGATCCAGCGATCGATCGCTCGCTCGTAGCTCACCAGTTCATCTTCCTGGAAAAAGAGACCGATTTCGTACGCCGCCTTCTCCGGACTGTCCGACCCGTGGATCACGTTCTGCCCGATCGTCAGCGCCAGATCACCACGGATCGTGCCGGGCTCCGCTTGCGCCGGATCGGTCTTTCCCATCGTCCTCCGCGTGATCTCGATCGCGCGCGGTCCCTCGACCACCCCGACCACTACCGGTCCCGACGTAATGAACGCCAGTAGGTCCTCATAAAACGGTTTGCCCCGATGCTCCGCGTAGTGCCGTTCCGCTAACGCTCGATCCACCTTCATCAACTTCAAACCAACGAAGCGCAGGCCTCGCTGCTCCAACCGCCGCAGCACCTCTCCCACCAGTCCCCGCTGGACTGCATCAGGCTTCACGATGATCAACGTCCGCTCCACGCCACTACCCTCCGACAACGAACGCGGGCGATCCCCTCGCCCGCTACCGCCGCCTCCTTTGTCCACTTTTCAGCCTACTCGCTGCGCAACCGCAGCGCCAACTCGTAGTACCGTGACGCCAACGCGCGATCACCACGCCGACGATAGATCGCTCCTAACGTCATCGCCGCTTCCCGTGCACCCGGCCCCTCGTCACTGACCACCTCCTCCAAAACCGGAATCAGCGCCGCGACGTCACTGTGCCCCTCACGAACCAACCGCTGGGCGACTCGTACCGCCTCGATCACCGCGCCACTCTTCACCAGCATGCGAACCTGCTCGATCTCCTCACCAGCATGCTCCGCACCGGTCTCCACACTCACTCGTTCTTCACGCGCGGCTCGTCCGAACTCCACGACCTCTACCGCTTCACTGACATCTTCCGCACCCTCACGCAGTTCTTCTCCCACCGCCGCAACCGACTCCTCCTGCTCCGCACCGACCGCACCCTCCCACCGCCCGCCAGGCTCGCCATAGAAAGGCTCTTCCCCGTACGAGAACGGAGCGACACCGCCCGCCGCCAACTCCTCCAGAAGCCCGGTCCAGCCAGGCTCGAGGTCCTCACGCGGTCGCGCCGCTTCGATCTCCTCGTCGCCCGGCAACGTCCAACCCTGGCTGATCGACTCCTCTCCATCTCTCTCGCCCGTTTCGAGCCCGCTCACCACGGCGACTTCATCTTCTCGTCCTGTTTCCTCCACTCCAGTCACGACCCCCGCCGCACCGGGTCGCGCCTGCTCCAGCTCCTCGTCAGTCGGCAGCTCCCACAAGAGCTCCAGCTCCCCAGACGCCTGGGCCAATACAGGCTCCTCGACGACGACGGCCTCTGCCGCCCTCAACCACTCGCGTCCCGCGCCCTCCTCCGGGCCACAATACCGCTCGATCCCCTCGCCGAGCGGGTCGAGCGCCCACAACCGCTCACGATGCGCCCTCGCCGACTCCTCGTCTCCCCGACTCCTCGCCACCAGCGCCGCCACCACCAGTCCCCCGAGCGCCTCAACGCGCTCACTCAGCAAGGTCTCCGCCTCGCGGAACGCCTCATCCTGCTCACCAGACAGCCACAAACACCGAATCAACCGCTGCCGCACGTCGACTCGCTCCGCCGACCCCGTCAGCAGCGCTCGACATTCTTCGGCAGCACGTGTCCACCACCCCTGCCGCTCGTACCACGCGGCCAGAGCAGCACGTGTCGGCCAAAGTCGGCCTTCTCGCCGCTCCTCGCTCGCCCACTCGCCGAGTCGCTCTGCCAGTTCCCGACGCCACGGCACGCACTCCCAAGCGACTTGCAACAGGCGCAGAGCTCCCTCTTTGTCGCCCCTCTCCCGGCGTAGAACGGCGAGCGCGCACCACGCCTCCGCATCTTCGGGGTCTCGCTCCACCACCATCGCAAGCAGTCGCTCGGCTGTCTCCACATCACCTTCCTGCCGGCTCACCTCGCTCCACAACCGCAACCCCACCAGCGCTTCCGGCACCGCTCGCCGGATCGCTTGGCAGAGCCCCTTCGCTTCATCCAAACGGCCCTCCGCGAGCGCTCGCCTCGCTCGCTCGATCGCTTCCTCGAGCGGGATCGTGCTCATCGCACCCCCGGTTCGCTCGCCGAACACTCTCGTGCCGCGAGTATACTCCAACCGGTTCGGCCGCTCCCTAGCCACTCTCTCCCAATTCGCGGCCATCGACTCAGACGTCACACGAGGAATGCTGTTCCATGGATACTGTCACCACCACCTTTCCCGACCCCCTCGGGATCCGCACGGCTTGTCGTGCCGTCATCCAGCGCGCACACTGGGTGACGCTCGATTTCTCCGCACTGCCGACTCTCGCCGACCGTCTGCCTCGCCCCTTGCCGGATCTCCCGACCTGGGATCACCCATTGCATTGGCGCGGTACTCCCGAGCAGACAGCCAATTACGTTCTGCTGCTCGACGCCCTCAATTTCTCTTTCTGGGGAGAACCACGCTGGCAGGTCGAGTACGGCGGCCGGACCTACGACGGCTATTGGGCACTCGCCGCCAGCTTGCGGAGGGCCCTCGACCGAGGACTCCCTCTCTGGGATCCCCACTTTCTGTCAAAGCTCACCGATGCCGAGATCGCCGCCCTCTTCGCTGGCCAGGGGACGATTCCGCTCTTGGAATGGCGCATTCGGCACGTCCGCGAGATCGCCCGCGGACTCATCGACCATTGTCGCGCCTCCTTCGCCACGCTCATCGCTGCTGCCGGCGGCAGCAGCATCGAACTCGTCCAACTCGTCGTCCGGACCTTCCCGTCCTTCGACGACGTCGCCACGTACGATGGACAACGTGTTCCCTTCTACAAGCGAGCCCAGCTCCTCTGTACCGATCTGGCCGGAGCCTTCCAGGGCACCGGACTCGGCTGCTTCCACGATCTCGATCTCCTCACCGCCTTCGCTGATTACAAGCTCCCCCAGGTCCTCCGTGCCTTCGGTGTCATCCGCTATCACCCCGAGCTCGCTGCCCGCATCGACGCGCGCCGAGAAATCCCTGCCGGCTCCCCCGAGGAAGTCGAAATCCGCGCTGCGACTATTGTCGCCGTCGATGCGCTCACCCTCGCCCTCCGCTCCCACGGTCTTCCCGCTGCTCCGTGGCGCGTCGACTGGGCGCTGTGGCAACTCGGTCAAAACCTGCCGCCGGACGCTCCTCCCTATCACCGGACACGGTCTCGTTTCTACTGAGTCTTCGCCAATCGCCGTACGCTCAAAAAGCCGATCGGTAACCGGCTGGTGCCTTCCAGTGCGAGATCAGCCAGAGCCTCCCCTATTACCGACGCGAACTTGAACCCATGTCCGGAAAAACCAGCAGCGAAGACCACTTGCGGCAACTCCGGATGTCGATCGATCACGAAATGACCGTCTGGGGTCATCGTGTACAGACAGGTCACCGCCATCAGAACCTCGCGAGCAGCGCCGGGAAGATACCGGTCGATGACTCCAGTCATCCACCGTACTTCCTCGTCGGTCACCGTCCGCCGCACCGATTCCGGCGTGCAGACCTCCCCATCGTCGTGGCGACCGAACTTCACCCCCTGATCCGGCAAGAAGGGGAAACCATAATACTCCCCTTCTGGAACGTCCATGATGAAAATCGGCAGCACCTCCGGCTCGAACCGAGTCGGATCGTCAGGCTGCACGTGCACGACGAGGACGCGCCGGACCTCCAGCGGCAACCCCAACTCAGCGAGCAATCTCGCTGACCACGGTCCAGCAGTCACCACCACGCGATCCGCTCGCAGTCGACCGCTCTCCGTCTCGACCCTCATCCCTTCCCCATCCGGCGCGAACCTCTGCACACGCACACCGAAGCGCAGCTCGGCCCCATGCCGCACCGCATCCTCACAGAAGGCTCGCCAGCACTCCTCCGCGAACAGAATCCCC
>DAOTYK010000250.1:0-2353 GCA_034434855.1 Thermomicrobium sp. | reverse complement strand
GCGATAGAGTAGCATCGTCCTGGGGAGGCACGCGATGGTGCGCCCGGAGCAGTTCCGCGACGTCATGGCCCGGCACGCTGCCGGTGTCACCGTGGTGACCACCGCCGGACCGACCGGCTATCACGGCGTGACCGTGACCGCCTTCTGCCCGCTCTCGATCGATCCCCCGCTCGTCCTCGTCTGCATCGACCGTCAGCAGCAAAGCCATCGCCTACTCGAGACAGCCGCCGGCTGGGTCGTCAATCTCCTCTCACGCGATCAGGAGTTCCTGGCCGAGCAGTTCGCGGGACGTGCCCCCCTGGCCGATCCGCGCTTCTCCCGCCTGCCCCATCACCTGGGTCCGCTGGGCATCCCGCGTTTGGACGGCTGCCTCGCCTGGATCGACTGCCGCCCCTGGGCTCGTTACGACGGCGGTGATCACTCCATCTTCGTGGGCCAGGTCGTCGCGCTCGATCTCGGTCCAGCCGACGACCCCCTCATCTATTTCGAGCGCCAGTACCGTGAACTCGCCTGGTAAATCCGCTTGCCCACCGATTCCCTGCCTCCCGATCCACTCGATCTGCGAAACCAGCGTTGCGCGAGCCAGCATGCTCCGCTGTGATCCCTCTCCCGAGTACGAGGCTGCACCGGCTCACGAGTACACTATGGGAAGAGGCACGATCTGCCTCGGGAGCGAACGATGCACGAGCCGACCAGCAGCGAACCGATCGCACCGCCCGACGTGTCGAGCGGTTGCCGGGAGCAGCGACCGGTCTGGCACCTCCTCGCGCTCAATATCGCCCTGCTCGCTGTCCTGGTCAGTGCAGTCTGGCTCGCCCTCTGGTTCCTGCGCCGGAGCGAGGCTCCCCGTCCTGCGCCGTCTGCTGGCGATTTCCTCGCCGCCCAGGCCTTGACCGTCGGGACGGTCGCACCGGAGTTCACGCTTCCCCAGCTCGATGGCGGCCCAATCAGCCTCAGTCAGTTCCGCGGGCGACCCGTTCTGGTCAACTTTTGGGCTTCCTGGTGCGCACCATGCCGGTCCGAGATGCCAGCTCTGCAGCAAGTGGCGGCGCAGTACGCTGGAAGCGGCCTCGTCGTCATCGGCATCAACCAACTGGAAGACGAGGCCACGGTGCAGGGGTTCGTCCGCGAGTTCGGCCTCACTTTCCCGATCGCGCTCGACCGCGACGGGGTCACGAGTCGTGCCTGGCGGGTCTACGGCATTCCTCAGACGTATCTCGTCGGTCCGGATGGGACGATCCGCAAAGCCTGGGTCGGGCCCATCACCGAGCAATCGGTAACGCGCGCCCTCGACGAACTCGGGATCCGACCCCCTCCCAGCTGACCGACGCCACCCCGCTCAGCGCGCCGCTTCGACCGACTCGCGCCGAAACCGCTCCAGGCGGAAGAGTGCCACTGGTTGCGCTCCGGGATCGATCGCCAGCGCAGCGACGAGTTCGCCGATCGCGGGAGCGAACTTGAACCCGTGCCCCGAACACGCGCTGCAGAGGACGACCGCTGGCCGAAGAGGATGCCGGTCGATGAGAAAATGGTGATCGGGCGTCACCGTGTACAGGCACGTGAGGTACCACAGCACCGCTCCACCCGCTTCGGGCCAGTAGCGTTCCAACGTCCGGCGCAGTCGCTCGATCTCCTCGCTCGTCGCGCTCCGGCGCACCGTGTCCGGGGTGCAGACTTCTCCAGTGTCGTGCCGGCCGAACTTCACTCCTTGCCCCGGCAGCTCTGGGAACGCGCTGTAGATCCCGGCCTCGTCCTCCCAGAGAGCGAAGGGAAAACAATCCGCCGCGTAGCGGCCCTCCACCCGGGGTGCGAAGTGCACGTGCAGGATACGCCACACCTCGAGTGGTAATCCGAGCTCGGGTACGACCTGGCTCATCCACGCTCCGACCGCGAGCACCAACCGGTCCGCCCGAAATGTCCCCGCCGGCGTCTCCACGCGGACACCGTCACCATCGACCGACCAGGCGATCACCGGCGTCTCGTGCCGGAGTTGCGCCCCGGCGGCCGTGGCGCGGTCGAGCATCGCGGCCACCGCTGCCTCCGGGTCGATCAACCCCGCTTCTGGCTCGAACACAGCCATCTGCTCGGGCGCCAACCGCAACCCTGGAAAACGTTCCATCGCCTCGTTGGCCTGCAGGAGCTCATGCGCGAGCCCGTGCGCCCGCACGCTCGCCAGGACCCCGCTCACGAGCGCGCTGTCCGGTCGCCCCACGTAGAGCCCTCCCGTCATCCGCAGGAGCGACTGGCCGCTCTCGGCTTCGAGTTGCCGCCACAGCGTCCACGCCCGTCGGACCAACGGCACGTACTCCGGCGACTCGTAGTAGGCGGTCCGGATGATCCGCGTCTTCCCGTG
>DAOTYK010000249.1:0-4634 GCA_034434855.1 Thermomicrobium sp. | reverse complement strand
GTGCCAGGCTGCTGGGGGATAGCCGGTCAGTCGCTCGATCTGTGGGCTGGCGTACATAAGGTCGAAGACCGGCGTTCCGTCCGTCAGCCAGCTCGGCCGTGCTGAGATCACCAGGAGCGGCCCCGGCAACTGCTCGACGAGCGTCCGATAGCGCTCCTCGGTCTCGCGGAGCGCTCGCTCGGTCTCCTTTTGGGCGGTGACGTCGATGAGCAAACCCTGCCAGGCGACTGGCCGACCGGCACTGTCACGGAGGAGGACAGCACGCTCGTGTATCCAGCGGACGGACCCGTCGCGCCGGACGATCCGGTAATCGATGTCGCACAGTTCCCCAGTCTCGTCGGTGCGGAGCATTTCTGCTTCGTATCGTCCCCAGTCGTCCGGATGGATGAGCCGAGCGAAGAGGGTCGGATCGGCTAGAAACTGACTGGCGGGGTAACCGGTCAGCTCTACGACTTGGTCGTTGAGATAGAGGAACGGATAGCAGAGCAGCCCATCGGGGAGCCTGATCGGTTCAGGCTCACAGACGTAGAGGACTGCGGGCATCACCTCGACCAGCGCCCGCAACCGTGCCTCGGCTTCCGCTCGTGCCCGATCGGCCTCCTTGCGCGCGGTGATGTCGAGGAGGATGCCGTGCATGAAGGTGTTCCCGGACTCATCCGTCCGGATCCGCCCCCAGTCCTGGACCCAGACGGTCGAGCCGTCGCGGCGGATCATCCGGTACTCGTGCGAGAACTCGCCGCCTTGCTCCACCACACGAGCGATCGCTTCTGTCACCCAGGCGCGGTCCTCCGGATGGAGACGGCGCAGCCACATCCCGGGCTCCGCTAGCCATTCCTCTGGGGTATACCCGAGCAGGCGTTCGATCTGCGGGCTCACGTACGCACTCGCCGCGTGATCGCCCAGGGGCGCACGGTAAACGACGACCGGTACAAGCTCGACCAGGTCGCGGTAGCGCTGCTCGGCCGAGGCGGCCCGGCGCTCCGCCGCTCGGCGGACCGTGATGTCGCGCAAGCGGAGGATATGAGCACTCGGCACGTTACCAGGTCGCACCGGTAGGTAGTCCAGTTCCAAAGTCGCACCGTCGCGGCGCTCCAGCTCGACCTGGAAGAGGGCGCGGCCCTCCGACAGGGCTTCCCGGATGACGCTAACGGCAGCGCTGGAGGAGGGGAACTGCACGAGAAGCAGCTGTTCGATGACTGTGAATGGTATCCCCTGCGGCAATCCTGACTCCTGGCCGGTCAGCAGCTGGACAGCGGGAGCGTTCCGGTAGCGGAGGACCGCTGCTTGGTCGAAGACGAGCAGTCCGATCTCGATCTCGCGGATGAGGAAGCGGCCCAGCCAGCGCTCGAGTTCGGCCTCGTCGTTAAGCGGCGGCAGCTCGTCGACTGGCTGGGGCCGCAACAGCCAGCGGCTCGTCCCGAACTCGCCGGGAATACAGGCGACCTCGTAAGGCTGGAGCGATCCGGTCCCGAGGAGCGTCACGACTCCCCACGCTGGTTCGCCGCGACGAGCAGCCTGGAGCATCACCTCGAGGGATGCGCGATCGGTGGGAAGCACGGCATCGCTGAGCAGCGTGCCGACCGGCACGAGGTCGCTCGGGCTGGCCTCGAGGACGCGCCCGTTCGCGTCGAGCCGCAGGAGCAGCATCGTCTTCGTCGCGAGAGCTTCCACGTCACCTCGCCCCGGGTCGGCACCGACCGGACAGTATACGTGACGGGCGTGACCCTCAGCGAAGAGTGTCGGCGGACGAGGCCAGCTCGGGAGTCACCGATTGGTCCCAATTTTCGGATCCCATGAGAAGTACGGGCGTCGTCGCGGAGAACGCAGTCGTTCCACCACGTTCCGGCAGGGAGCGTTTTCCGAGAATGGATCATGATTTCACGACCGCCGGCCAGCACCGTTCGGTGGCGGTCTGTCACCTGTTGCCCAGCGGCTGGCACTACCTGCTGCGGCGTGCTCCTGCGGAGCCTGGCGAGGATAGGGGCAGGCGCTCGAGTACAATGACCGGGTGTACTGGGAACGAGCGCATCGATGAGCGAGCCGAGCAGCATGCCAGTCGAGACGCGTCCCGAGCCTTCGCTCTTGGAGCGGCTTCCGCCAGCGCTGCACGATATCAACGACCGCCTGGCCCGCTCGTTCGCTGCTGCTGGCCACGAGCTGTACCTCGTCGGTGGTGTCGTGCGCGATCTCCTCCTGGGCCGACCAGTGACCGATCTCGATTACGCCACGTCGGCGCATCCAGAAGAGACGAAGCGTCTCGGCGAGGAAGCGGGCGCGGAAAGCATCTATACCGTGGGGGAGGCGTTCGGGACGATCGGGCTCGTCTTCGCTGGGGTGACGGTCGAGATCACGACGTATCGGACAGAGTGGTATCCTACAGCGGACCGGCGTCCCGCCGTTCGTTTCGGCGATAGCCTCCTGGAAGATCTGGCACGCCGCGATTTCACCGTCAACGCGATGGCCGTGCAGGCGGTGACCGGTGAACTCGTCGATCCCTACGGGGGACAGCTCGACCTGGAGCGTCGGCTTTTGCGGGCAGTGGGTGACCCCTTCGAACGGTTCCGCGAGGATCCGCTTCGGATCTTGCGTGCTGCCCGCTTCGCGGCGCAACTCGGTTTCGACGTCGAAGCGCAGACCCGCTCGGCCATGCAGGAGTTGGCCAGCGAACTCCAACGAGTCAGCGTGGAGCGGATCGCGCTGGAGCTGAACCGGCTGCTCGTCGCGCCGGAACCGGATCGCGGGCTGGAGCTGATGCGTCAGACCGGGCTCTTGGCCGTCGTGCTGCCGGAGTTGGTCCCCTTGGCCGAGGACCCGGGAGATCGGCGGCACAAGGACGTTTGGCGCCACACGCTGCAAGTGGTTCGCCAAAGTCCGGCGCGTCTCGCCGTCCGCTGGGCGGCCCTGCTCCACGACGCTGCCAAGCCGATGACGCGGACCATCGACGAACAGGGCGAGGTGCACTTCTTCGGGCACGAGGTCAAGGGGGCAGAGCTCGCGCGCAAAGCGTTGCGTCGCCTGCGCCAGGAGAAAGCACTCATCGAGCGCGTGGCACAGCTGGTCGAGTTGCACTTGCGCCCGGCTGCCTACGACGAAACGTGGACCGACTCGGCGGTGCGTCGTCTCATGGTCGAAGCGGGCGACCTCCTGGAGGATCTGCTCGATCTCGTCGCGGCCGACGTGACGAGCGCGCGCGCCTGGCGGCGCCGCGAAGCCCGGGCACGGATCGAGCGCCTGCGCGCCCATATTCGTCGACTCGAAGAAGAAGCTGCGCTGGCGCAGATCAAGAGCCCGCTCGACGGGCACGAACTCATGGCGATCTTCGGCTTGCCACCGGGTCGCTGGATCGCTGAGGTCAAAAACTACTTGCGTGACCTCGTCATCGAGGGGCAGCTGGCTCCCGGCGACAAAGAGACAGCCCGCGTGCTCGCCGAGCGCTGGGTCGCTGAGCACCCGGAAATCATCGAACGAGGGCAGCGGGCGCGGCGCTGACGGTTGGTCGGCTCGCGCTCGACTCGGTTCCCGTGCTCTCCTCGAGCGGGCGGAACGCGCGGGCCACGCTGACCAGTTGCTCGGCGTTCGCGCGGACCGAGGCGGCCGTCAGGCGGACGTGCTCGGCCTCTTCGCCCAGTTGCTCGACGAGCGAGGCCAGCGCTTCGGCTGCCGCACTGGTATCCCGGCTCACCATCGCGACGTCGCGCACCTGCTGGGTGACAGTCGTGAGCGTGGATGCGATCTCCTCGGTCGCGGCCGTATGCCCGTCGACCACCTGCGCAACACGCTCCAGTTCTCCGACGAGTTCGTCTTTCGCTCGGGACATCGCTTCGCTGGCTCGTCCGATCGCACTGATCTTGTCGCCGATCTGTCGTGCGTTCTCGGTGAGTCGGTGCAGGGCGGCTTCTGCTTCGCTCGCCAGGGCGACTCCTTCTTCGACCTCGCGCATGCCAGTCGTCGTTTCGGCGACCATATCGTCGAGCGTGCGCAGGATCTCATCGACCAATCCGCGGATCTCCTGGGTGGTCGAGCTGGAGCGTTCGGCGAGCTTGCGCACCTCTTCTGCCACGACGGCGAAGCCCTTGCCAGCTTCCCCTGCCCGCGCAGCCTCGATCGCGGCATTGAGGGCCAGGAGATTGGTCTGCCGTGCGATCTCGTCGACCGCTTCGACCATCGCGGTGATCCGTCGGGAAAGATTCGCCATCTCCTCGACGCGCGTGCCGATCCGTCGCATCCCCTCGCCGGAGTGCCGGAGCGAGGCGATGCCACGGCGCATCTTGTCGCTGCCGGTGGTCGCTTCGGCGACGTAGCGCTCGCTCGCAGCGATTCCGCTGCGTGCCGCATCGGTGACCGCTTGGATACTGGCAGCCAGCCTCTGTGCCAGCTGGGCCAGCCGGTGCAATGCTTGCTGCTGCGCGCTGGCGCCGCGCGCGAGTTCGGTGATGGCACGCTGGACCTCGTCGATCGCCCGCTCGGCCGCGCTGAGGAGATCGCTTTGGCGCACGGCGCCGCTGGAAACCGATTGCACGGCCTGGGTCGCTTCGGCAGCGGCGTGGGACAAGTGCTCGCCGCTCTCGCTCAGGCGGTCGCTGATACTGGCGGCCAGGACGGCTGTACGCTGGAGACCGGTGATCGCTTGGCGC
>DAOTYK010000248.1:0-6664 GCA_034434855.1 Thermomicrobium sp. | reverse complement strand
GGTCGAGGTGCGTTACCTTCCATTACGTGAGGCTTTAGCGGGGGGAGCGATCGCACTGTTCGGTGAGAAGTACGGGGATACCGTTCGCGTCGTTTCGATCGACGGATTCAGCAAGGAGCTGTGCGGCGGGACACATGTTTCCCACACTGGAGAGATCGGCACATTCCTGATCACTGACGAAACGAGTGTGGCCAGTGGTATCCGCCGGATCGAGGCGGTGACAGGTCTTGCGGCAGCGCGACTTGCCCGCGCGCTGATCGACGTCGCGGAAGAGGCAGCCCGGCGTCTCCATGTGGCTGCAGAACAGGTTCCAGACGCGATCGAGCGACTACAGCAGCAAGTCCGCGAGCAGCAGCGCGAAATCGAGCGGCTCGCTGCTGATTTGGCCGCAGCACGATTGGCTCCGCTGGTCGAGCGTGCGGGGCGGATCGACGGCTTCCGGGTCGTCAGTGCGCGGATCGAAGTTCCTTCGCTCGAGGTGTTGCGACGCGTCGGCGATCGCTTGCGCGATGCGATCGGTTCCGGTGTCGTCATCCTGGGTTCGGCGATCGAGAACCGCCCGACGATACTCGCGATGGCGACCCCGGATGCGGTGCAGCGGGGAGTGCATGCAGGACGGGTCGTCCAGGCAGTGACTCCGTTGCTGGGAGGCCGCGGTGGTGGTCGGCCGGATATCGCTCAAGGGGGCGGTTCAGATGTGGCGCGGCTCGACGAGGCCTTGGCGGCGGCTCGGGGTGAGGTCGAGCGACAGCTTCGGAACAGCACGGGCTGATCTGCTGTTCGAGTGGCTGGTCGCCCGCCGCGTGGAACCGACAACCGGGCGGATGAGGAGGTGCAGTGGTGTGGCGACCGACCGATCGATCGCGTGAGCGGAGAAGTCTGCTGGCGACGCGAGCCTCTGAGACAGGGAGTAGGCGTACGAGCGAGGCTTTTGACGAGACCGCGGAACTCGGTGCGTATCGGCCCGCTGGACCTGGCCCAGCATCCGTCGGATCGTTGGGAGGACAGAGGAGAGTCGTCTCGGTATCGGGTGCTCGGCTGTCCGATCGGGCGCTTGCTCCAGCCGGGAAGGTAGCCGAAGGACGGCCTCGCGGATGGCGGATGGTCGTGGGCAGCACCGTGTCGCGCCTGACATGGGCGTTGGCCGGGTTGCTCGTCGTTGTCGCTCTCGTCGCCATGGTCGCTCTGACGGCAGCAGCAGTACCGGCGGCGACGATCCGGATCACGCCAGCGATCGAGCAGCGCGAGGTGACGATGACCTATGCGCTCGATCTCTCGAGCGCGGTCGATTGGGTGGCACCCAGCCGACTGGTGTCAGTCCCCATCGAGGTGAGAGCGGGGCGCGCGACCACTGGAGAAAAGCAGGTGCCGGACGGTACGGCAAGCGGGCGGGTTCGGTTCGTCAATGCGTCGTTGCAACCGGTGCAGGTCAGCGCTGAGACGAGGTTGACCGGGGCGAACGGCATCACGTATCGCGTCACCGAGGACGTAATCGTGCCTGCGGCCGATCCCTTCGGGAGTCAGGCCTTCGGGGTGGCTGATGGGAAAGTCGTTGCCGATGTTCCTGGACCAGATGGGAACGCGGCGATTGGAACAGTGGCCGGTCAACTCGGTGACGGCGTGCTCTACCGGAACATCGAGCCTTTGACTGGAGGATCGCTACGGACAGTCAGGTTCGTGACGGAGGACGATGTCGCCACGCTGCGGAAGCAGCTCGAGCAGTCGCTCGCCGAGCGTGTTACTTCGGCACTCCAAGCTGCACTGCTTCCGGGTGAGACGTTAGTGGAGGGGACGCTTCGCACCGGGACTCCAGAGATTCAGATCGATCAGAAGGTTGGTGACGAGAGCGAAAACCTGACTGGAACGGGAAAGCTCGTCGTCACCGCGCGGGTGTACGATCCAGCAGCCGTGCACCGAGCAGCGCAGGAGGAAGCAGCCAAGCGCCTGGCTCAGGCGACGGGGACCAATGTCGTACTGATCGGCAACACGCTTGCCTTCGGTGATCCAGAGGCGATCGGTGCGAACCAGTGGCGTGTCCGTGCAACAGCGCAGGTACGGCTCGTGCCGGCCAGCGCAGATCTCGAGCGGTTGCGGCGAGAAGTAGCTGGCCAATCGCTCGATCAGGCCAGGCGGATGGCGCAAACCATTGCGGGGGTGGCGAGCGTCGAAATCGAGGTTCGCCCGGACTGGTGGCCCAAGCGTCTTCCCGATCGGGCCTCGCGGATCGAGGTGGTGGTCAGTGAGTGAAGAACGGCCGGGCCGGACGATGGGGCTGGACGTGGGAGGGCGGCGAGTGGGCGTGGCGATCAGCGACGAAATGGGGATGATCGCGAGTCCATTGACGACCATCGATCTGGATCGCGATGGGCTCGAGCGGCTGGTGGAGTTGATCAGTCGTTACGACCCGGTGCTGATCGTCATCGGGTTACCAGTGACGATGCGAGGTCGTGAGGGCAGTCAAGCAATCGAGACGAAGGCGTTCGCCGCTCGGTTAGCGGAGCGTATCGACCGGTCGATCGTCTTTTGGGACGAACGACTGACCAGTTCGGCAGCCGAGCGCCTGTTGACGGAGGCGGGCGTAGGTCGAAAACGACGCCGGGAACTCGTGGATGCCGTAGCTGCTGCCCTCCTTCTCCAGAGTTATCTCGACGCTCAACGAAGCCAGCGTCATCGGCACGGTACCCAGAAGCAAGGCCGATCGCGTGACTCCTCGGGAACCGCTTGAGCGAGGACGAACTGACCGCTTTCGCTCATTCCTGGTCGGACACGCTGATCATTGCAGGAGAACCGCCGCATCGCTATACTGCGTTCGACTGGTCGGCGGAGGAGTGGGACCGGAGACGATGAAGCTGGTGATCGCAGTGGTACAGAACGAAGATGCCGACAGCATCGTCGAGTCGCTACTCGAGCGCCAGTTTCGGGCTACCCGCCTCGCCAGTACTGGTGGATTCTTGCGTCGTGGCAATACGACACTTCTGATCGGTGTCGAAGATCACGACGTGGAGACTGTGTTGGATGTCATTCGGGCGAGAGCTCGCACCCGGATTCGGCAGGACAGCGCTCACGGCGCGGTCGAGAGTGCTGCGGCGACTGTTTTCGTGATTCCCCTCGAAGATTACCAGCGCCTCTGAGGCGAACAGCCTGGTTCAGCGCTGATCCAAGTATTGGTTCTCAGCGGAACGTAGTCCAGCGGCGCGTGCTGGAACCGCGTTGGAGACGGTGTGTTGCGCGTCGCATGAGCATGATGGTCAGTCCGGCAAGGAAAAAGCCAGCGACGAACAGGCTTTCGACCGGGACTGTGCCGCGTTGCCAGTCGATGAATCGGGCGCTCAGGAGTCCGAGCAAAGTCGGATAGAGCAGTAGGCCGCTCAAAGCGAAGATCCCCGCTTCGATGATGGCCAATCGTGGATCGGCGCCGCGCCAGCGACTCACGATAAAGGGGCCGAGCGTTCCGGCTGGGAGCCAAATCAGGAGCGCCCGCAACCATTCTGCAGTGAGCGTCTCCATCGGTCAGCGACCCTTTCCGAACTCTTTGGAGCGAGGTGATCGACCACTGCCGGTATCGTGCGAGCGGTGATCGGCAGCGTCCGGTACGAGCGTACCGAGGGGGCTGCTGTAATGTCCAGCTGCGTGCTTCGCGCGAGGCCATCGATCCAAGGCAGCGATTCCCGTGGGATGAGCCGAATCCGTCTTCGACAATCGGCGACGAGGAGCCTGGTGGTGTCGCGCTTCGCGAAGGAAGTCGCGGTCGTGGTCGGCCGATGAGGCTTGAGGAACTTTGGCGGGGGCGAGCAGGTTCGCCCCCGCTGGGCGCTTCCGCTCAGGAGGCACTGGGGAGGAAATCGTTTTCCTCGAGAAGTCCGGCGAGTCGGAGAAGGTTGAGGGCGAGTACGGCGGTGGTGACGGGACCAGTGCCGCCAGGGACGGGGGTGAGAGCGCTGGCAACTTCGGCGACGGCTGGATCGACATCACCGACGAGACGGCCGTCGCGCACCGAGACTCCGAAGTCGATAACGACGGCTCCTGGGGCGACCATGTCCGGCTTGACGAGATGGGGTTGACCAGCAGCGACGAAGAGGAGATCGGCCTGCCGCGTGAGCCTGGCGAGATCAGGCGTGCGGCGATGGCAGATGGTCACGGTCGCGTCGCGTGCCAGAAGCAAGAGGGCGAGCGGGCGACCGACGACGGGGCTGCGACCGATGACGACAGCATGTCGACCTGCCACTTCGATGCCGTAGTGCTGGAGGAGGATGAGTCCTCCGAGAGGGGTGCTCGGCGCGATCCAAGGACTGCCGATCGCTAGCCGCCCTTGCTGTTCGAACGAGACGCCGTCGACGTCCTTGGTGGGCGGCATCAGTCGTGCGAGTGATTGGCGCGAGACACCTTTGGGGAGCGGCTGTAACGCGAGGATGCCGGTGACGGATTCGTCCTCGGCGAGTCGCTTGAGCATAATCTCGAATCGAAATTCATCCAGTGTCTCTTCCATCTCTACGGTGCGATAACCCAAGTGCAGTGTGGTGAATTGCTTGCGAATCGCGCGTGCGTAGGCTTGGGCGGAAGGATCGTTGGGGAGCAGCGCGGTGAGCGTGGGTGGTCCGTGATATGCGGCTCGTCGTGCAAGCACTTGCTGAATGCGGGCGTGCAGCGACTCGACGACTGGTTTCCCCGATAGTATGCGGGCGGCCATCGCTCTCCATCCTTTCCGCGTGACAGAACCCTGTCCATGAGGATGCTGCGTCATTCGTGCAGCTGCGTGCACGCATCATCATCAGGCGTGAGCGTGCTCCGAAAGGCGTGCTCGGCGCTGGAGGATTTCGCGTTGGAGTGCTTCCGCTCGTTCCGGAGGGAGAAGTGGCAGGTTGGCGCGCGCCATCGCGAGCGCTGCCTCGATCCCTGCTCGGCAGAGGGCTCGTGCTGCTTCGAGATCGGATGCTGCGAAGGGTGGGGTGTGCGGCAGCACGGATCGGATGAGCGCTGCGAGTGCGAGCCCCAAATCGGCCGTTTCGAGCGGGACTGCGCTGGCTCGCTCCGCAGCGACAGTGGCCGATGGCGATCTTCGATCAATGCGAAGCGCGCGCAACAATCCATCGAGCGCTTCTCGGTCACGCTCGGCTTGAGCGAGTGCGCGCGTGGCGATGCGTTCGAGATCCTCGGCGAGCGTATCTGTCACGTCGTGGGGAAGGTGTTGCTTGGCGGCACGGCGGACCAGATCAGTGAGAGCAGCTGCTTGAGCGATGGACAAGCATGCGGCAACCCCACCCCCGCAACGATAGCGTGGACGGCTCATCCGTTCCACCAACTGGCTGACGGTCCAGTCGGCGACCGGCCCCTCTCGCTCCAGCACCACCCGACTCCCTCCTCCCGTTTTCTTCTCGATCGCAAACGTGAACATCGAGTCATCGCGGACGCGAGGGCTTCGATGCTCCCGATCCGAGTATAGCCATCAAGTCGTTGTCACCTGACTGTCGTGTTCGTGTCGCCATGCCTGACCCGTTCCCCGTATTGTGCCAAATAGACACAACAGTGTGGACGGGGTGGAAAGGGGTTGACGGCTGGGCACGGGTTGGGTAGGATGAGGGTGTCGATCGGGCACTGTTCGCTGAGAGCGAATTCGCTCTGGGCGGAAGCAAAGGGGGCAAGCGATGGAGAGAGAGCCGGTGACGTTCTTCGGCCAACTCTTGCGCCGCTATCGGGAGTCAGCCAGGCTTTCGCAGAGTCGTCTCGCGCAGCGAGCCGGCTTCGATCATAGTTACGTCTCGCGTCTAGAGAGTGGGCGTCGCGCGCCGACTAGGGAGGCGATCGTGCGTTTGGCGGAGGCGCTCGAACTCGGGCCGGCCGACCGTGACAGCCTGCTGGCTGCTGCTGGTTTCTTGCCGGAACAGACCGAGCACCTGTTCGGTAACGAGCCGGTGCTCGGGGAAGTCGTCGAGCTTCTCCAGCGCACGGACGTTCCTGAGCAGATTCGCGAGGAGCTCCGCCAGTTGCTGGCGCTCGTGGTCCGACAGGTCAAGCGGGCACTCGTTGGTATCGGTTCCATCGGCGAGAGCGAAAACGAGCTTCCGGGCGGGAAGGGTTGGTCCCCGCGCTGGCCGGGTCAAGCTGCTTCACAAGGAGTACTGTGAGCGTCGGTGGGGGATCTCGTGCATCTGTTCTGTTCATGTACGCTTGGGGCAGGTAGCGGGACTCGTGATCGATCTTCTGGCCCAGGATCGTTGGCTGGGTGTTCCTGACCAGGTACGAGGGGGCAAATGTGGCGCGGCCGTACGCTCATCTCCATCTGCATACGGAATTCTCGCTACTCGACGGCCTCGGTCGGATTCCGGAGTACGTAGGGCGTGCTCGCGAACTTGGAATGGAGCACCTAGCAATATCCGATCACGGGGTGTTGTATGGAATCATCGATTGGTACAAGGCAGCCAGAGCCGAAGGGCTTCATCCCATCATCGGGATGGAAGCGTATCTTGCACCACGTTCGGTTCAAGACCGGGACAAGACGATCTACCACCTCTTGCTCCTCGCAGAGAATGAGCGCGGTTACAAGAATTTGCTGAAACTGGCCACGCGAGCGAGCTTGGAGGGGTTCTATTACAAACCGCGCATCGACATGGCCATGCTGGCCGAACATGCCGAGGGGCTGATCGCAACCTCGGCGTGCCTCGGGGGA
>DAOTYK010000247.1:0-2605 GCA_034434855.1 Thermomicrobium sp. | reverse complement strand
CTCGTCGCCGATCGCCTCGGAGCCGATTTCGACCAGATCGTCGTGCTCCACGGCGATACCCAAAGCGTCCCCGAGGGACACGGCACGATGGGAAGCCGCAGTCTCGTCGTCGGCGGTAGTGCCGTCCTGATGGCCATCGACCGCATCAAGGACAAGGCGACGCAGATCGCTGCGCACCTGCTCGAGGCAGCGGCCGAGGACATCGAGTTCGTCGACGGGAAGTGGCGCGTCAAGGGAGCGCCGGATCGTGCCGTCACGCTTGCGGAGATCGCCCAGGCCGCCTACGGTGCCAACCTTCCCGAGGGAATGGAACCGGGGTTGGTCGCGACCGACTTCTTCGCACCGCCCGACGAAGTCTTCCCCTTCGGCACGCACGTCGCAGTAGTCGAGGTCTTCCCCGAGACGGGCGAGGTCGCGATCCTCGCGTACTACTCGGTCGATGACTGTGGCCCCCGCGTCAACCCGCTCCTCGTCGAGGGCCAAGTGCACGGCGGCCTGGCCCAGGGGATCGCCCAAGCCCTCTGGGAAGAGGTCCACTACGACGAGAACGGCCAACTCCTCACCGGTACGCTCATGGACTACGCCATCCCCAAGGCCGCGATGTTGCTCTCCTTCACGACCGATCACACCGAGACGCCGACACCGCTCAACCCGCTGGGTGCCAAGGGGATCGGCGAGGCGGCGACGATCGGCTCCACCCCGACGATCGCCAATGCGGTCATGGACGCCCTGGCTCCCCTCGGCATCGAGCACCTGGACATCCCGCTGACTCCGGAGAAGATCTGGCGCGCGATCCACGAGGCGCAGCGATCGTAGGCCATCGTTCCCGACAAAGATGCCTTCGAGGGCGCCGCGTATCGCGGCGCCCTCGCTGTTTGCTTTCGGTTCTTGACGACAGCATCAGCCACGTTCACACTTGTTTTAGCACAGGGTGAGACGACCTTGCGTGGGCAAAAACGGGAAGGAGCTGTTTCATGGTCATCAGTCATTACGTCGGTGCGCGAGTGCGGCGCAAGGAGGATCCACGGCTCATCACCGGCTCCTCGCAATACGTCGACGATCTCAAGCTACCGGGCATGCTGCATGTCGCCTTCGTCCGCAGTAGTTATCCCCACGCCCGAATTCGCGGCATCGACGCGTCCGCCGCCACGGGCATGCCCGGCGTCGTCGGTGTCTTCACTGGTCGCGATCTGGCAGCCCGTCTCAAGGGCAAGCCAGAACTCATCCCCGGTGAAGCACCGCATCCCGAAGAGCAGAAACCGGAAGGGATCCCGGTGCCCCCGGAAGAGCCGATCGCGATCGAACGCGCGCTTTACGTCGGCCAACCCATCGCTGTCGTCGTCGCCACGTCAGCAGCCGCCGCTCGCGATGCGGCCGAGGCGGTCGTGGTCGACTACGAACCACTTCCCGCCGTCACCGATCCGGAAGCGGCGATGCAGGACGGTGCTCCGCAACTCTATCCGGATATCCCTAACAATATTGGGGAGCGCTGGGAGCGCGTCCACGGCGATATCGAGGCAGCATTCGCTCAGGCTCACGTCGTCGTCAAGCAACGCTTCCGCCAGCAGCGCTTAGCCGCGATCCCAATGGAGACCCGTGCTGTCGTCGCGGCTCCTGACCCCTTGACGCAAGGCGTCACGGTCTGGAGTTCGACCCAGGCACCGCACTGGAACCGCAACGCGCTCGCCGCCGCGCTGGGACTGGCTCACGGCCAAGTTCGTATCATCGCTCCGGAAGTCGGTGGGGGCTTCGGGGTCAAGATCGGCGCGTACCAGGAAGACTTCATTCTCGCCGCGCTGGCCTTGCACCTCCATCGCCCGGTCAAGTGGGTCGAGACGCGCTCCGAGCATCTCATGGCCACCAACCACGGCCGCGATCAGGTGGTCGACTACGAACTCGCTGCCGATGCCGAGGGACGCGTGCTCGGACTGCGCGCCCGTATCGTCCAGAACCTCGGTGCGTATCCGCGGGGGCTCTATCTCCCCTCGACGACCGGTCTCATGGCCTGCGGCTGCTACGACATTCCGGCTGTGGACATCAAAGCCTACGGTGTCTACACCAATACGATGGCTGTCGGTGCCTACCGCGGTGCTGGTCGACCGGAAGCGGCCTACTACATCGAACGGATGATGGACCTCTTGGCCCGCAAGCTCGGCAAGGATCCCGCCGAGATCCGGCGCCTGAACTACATCCCACCGGAAAAGTTTCCCTACACGACGGCAGCCGGCGAAAAGTACGACACTGGCGACTACGCCAAGGCGCTCGATAAGGCTCTCGAGGTCTCTCGCTATCACGAGTGGCGGCAAAAGCAGGAGGAACTCCGCCAGCAAGGTCGGTTGATCGGCGTCGGTCTCGCCAGCTATGTGGAGATCTGCGGCTTCGGCCCCTACGAGAGCGCAGTCGTCCGCGTCGAGCCGAGCGGGGCGGTCACTGTCTATACCGGAACCTCGCCGCACGGCCAGGGACTGGAGACGGCACTGGCCCAACTCGTCGCCGATCGCCTCGGAGCCGATTTCGACCAGATCGTCGTGCTCCACGGCGATACCCAAAGCGTCCCCGAGGGACACGGCACGATGGGAAGCCGCAGTCTCGTCGTCGGCGGTAG
>DAOTYK010000246.1:0-1958 GCA_034434855.1 Thermomicrobium sp. | reverse complement strand
CGTCTGGCGCGCGGCTTCCGAAAGCTGCCGGACCGCGCGCTGGCTATCGCGAGCACGGTCCCGGCCTTCTTCCTGGCTGGCTACACTGGTGTCCTGCTCGGCGCAACTGCTGTACCACTTTGGGCACGCAACGCCTTGCTCTTGGGACCACTGTTTCTCTGCTCGGCGCTTTCCAGTGCTGCTGCGACGCTCTCCCTCCTGCTGGCACGCCGTTCCCAGAATGACCGAGCGGAGCAGGCCCTGGCACAGGTCGAGTTCCTCGCCCTGACTGGCGAGGTCACGCTCCTCGAAGCGGTTCGCCGGAAGAGCGGTTCGGTGATCGGTCGCCCCTTGCGCCGAGGGGCCGAAGGACGCGCATTCGCTGGTGTCCGCGCAACCACTGCTGCTGCACTCGTGCTGCACGGCCTTGCGCTGCTGCTCCCGCGACGCTGGCGCCAGCGGCTCGGGCTCCTGGCGAGCATCCTCGCTCTGGCGGGAGCCTTCCTTCTCCGAGCAACGATGGTCTTCGGCGGTCATCGCTCGGCCGATGATCCGGCCGCAACGTTCGCACTGACCCGCAGCGACGAATGACCGAACGATGCGGTGCGCCGCGATGCACGATCGCGACACAGCGGAGACCCCTCGTGCGCACCGTCGTCGCGCGCTAGCTGCTCGGGTCGTCGAGGAACCGCTGCGGGGAAAAGCGGAGCGGGATACCGTCCTCGCTGTCCAGTTCCAATGCCCGCGCGATCAGCTCAGCAGTGATCGGCGCCAGCATGATACCGAGCCGGAAGTGGCCAGTTGCCACCCAAACATTGCGCCAGCCGGGTAGCCGACCCAG
Source organism: Thermomicrobium sp. (assembly GCA_034434855.1). GTDB lineage: Bacteria > Chloroflexota > Chloroflexia > Thermomicrobiales > Thermomicrobiaceae > Thermomicrobium. The sequence goes on along the minus strand of DAOTYK010000246.1, from coordinate 1,138 downwards.
GATCGGCTGATCGTCGGCCGTGCCGGGTCGCAGCCCTGCCCCCGCCCAGAAGAGTTCTTCTTGCAAGAGAGCCGGCGCGAGACGTCGAGCTGTATCGATGCAGAACCACAAGCCGTGCGCGGTCGGTCGAGTGCCCCAACGTCCTCGCTCGACCGTCGTCCCGACCCAGACCAAGCCGTCCGCGCGGGGTACCACGTAGCCAGTCACCCCCGGCGCGCCGATGATCGATCGGGGACGCCGTGTCGTCCCATCGATCAAGACCATCTGACCCTTGACCGGCAAGGTCGGGAGTGGCCGCCCGAGTGGAGTCGTCAATTGGCCGGACCAGGCACCGGCTGCCAAAACGACGGCTGCAGTCGCGATGCGTTCGCGAGCAGTCTGGATGGCCAGCACGCGGTCACCCGCTGTCTCCAGCCCGACGACAGCCGTATGCTCGAGAACCGTCGCACTATACCGCTGAGCAGCGAGCGCTGTCGCCCGCACGAGCTGCGGCACGAGGACACTCGCTCCTTCGTCGATGCGCAATGCTCCCTGGACGTGGACCGGCAAGAGTGGCTCTGCCTCGCGCACCGTGGGGCCATCGAGCCATTCGACACTGAAACCACGCTCTTCGAGCCATGTCCCGACCGCTCGGATGTCAGCGATTTCCGCCTCGGTCTCGGCGACCAAAAGGGTTCCCCACTGCTGAAAACCGACCGCCAGCCCCGTCTCCTCCTGGAGCGACCCGATCAGCCATGGGTACGAGCGCAGGCTGCGCCAGAGCAACTCCTGAAGTTCGACCGGATGGTGTCGTTCGTCCAGTGGGCTCACGATCCCCGCGGAGGCAGCCGACGCTCCATCACCGATCGATTCCCGTTCGAGGAGCGTCACGCGCTTGCCTTGTCGCGCCAGCGCGTAGGCGATCGTCGTGCCGATGATCCCACCGCCCACGACGACGACATCCGGATAGGGCTCCAGTCGCGTCGTCATGATCGCTCCTTCCGTAGCGACCGTACCGAGTGTCCCCGTGTCCCCGATCGTTCGAGTCACCCGAGAGGACGAACGCTACCACCACGTGCTCTTCGACCGCTTCGACTCCACTGCACCCCCGGAGACCGGTAAGGGAAACCAGATCGAGACGAGGAGCGAACCGTGACGA